>CAZPCO010000367.1:0-4029 GCA_964585025.1 uncultured bacterium
CCCTGATCGACCAGATTCATCGTGATCTGGCAACGCTGCGCAACATCATTCCATAGTCTGAAGCGTTTGTCTTGCTATGAAACAGGGCTCGACATCGAAACCGTCACCGCCCTTTTTGCACCAGGCTCCGGTAACTGCGGCAATCAAGCGGGCATTTTTACCAACAGTCATATTGAGATGCGTACCGTCAGGAATTCTCACCAGCGCCCGGTTCTTTGCATTTACCTTATGATAGCCAGCCTCGACGGTATGGGCAGGCGCAATACGGTCGCAACTGCCATAAATAAGGCAGACCGGGGCAGTAATCGCCGGAAACTTCTGCAGATAATCAATTTTGCCGGTGCGATCCGAGAACCTGCGTGTTTTTGCCCAGGTCAGTGCCTGAAGAAAAGTTTCGACCGGAACATTGACACAGGCGGTTTTAATCAGATGACGAAAAAGATTCAGATCGAACGCACTGCTGGAAGGCACTGATGCCGTCATCAGCGAGCAGAGAATACGGCCCAGAAGTTTGATTGGAACCGTGCGATAACCAGTAAAAGCCGCTATCCGCACCCAGGTGCGCATCAGAGGTGGATAAAGCGGAATCATGCCGAAACTGAAGGGTGAGCCTGCGGTTACCAGTGCCGGAGCATCTATGACTCCAGTGGCCTGGGCAGCCATAGCAAGCATTCCGCCCATACTATAACCAAAAACATATGGCTTTTCGCCGGTTTCACGGCATATTCGTTCCCAGATAACCGGCATGTCGTTCTCGAGATGAAAATCGAAATCCCAGGGCTGGTTTCGATGCATTTCGATCGGGTAACTGACCGGATATATGGAGAAATGCTCGTAAAGATACTTCCCCAGCCCGTCAGATACGCTGAAAAGCTCAGAATTATTGCAGATACCATGCAGCATGAGAAGAGGCGGTTTTTTCATCTGAATTCTTCCAGGTCAGCGAGATTAGGGCCGCATGACACATCACAGATAAGCGGCACATTAAGAGAAACACAGGTTTCCATTATTCTTTTCAATTCAGGAGCGACTGCGGCAAGCTCTGTCTGCGGTACTGAGAACACAAGTTCATCATGTATCTGCAGGATCAGTCTTGACTGAAAGCCATGTTCGCAAAGCCAGCGTGAAGTGTCGAGCATCGCTTTCTTCACCAGATCTGCCGCGGAACCCTGCAGGCGGGTATTCTTGGCAATTCGTTCAGCGCCGCTGCGAAGCTGAAATTTGCTCGAATTTATATCCGGAAGATGCCTTATCCGGCCAAGCAGAGTTTCAACTTCGCCGCTTTTGCGGGCTTCGACAAGCACCTGCTCGAAAAATTCATTTACATGCGAGAAACCGTTGTAGAAAGCATCGATGTATTCCTTTGCCTGCGGCCGGCTGATGGCAAGATCCTCGGCAAGGCCATGCGCAGATATACCATAAAGAATGCCAAAGTTCACGGTTTTGCCGACATTGCGTTCGGCTGAAGTCACTTCTGTCGGCGGCTTGTGAAAAATTCTGCCCGCGCTTATGGCGTGAATGTCGATTCCATTAAGATAGGCTTCAACCAGCCCCGGATCCTGGGAAAAGTGCGCCAGCAAACGCAGTTCTATCTGAGAGTAATCTATCGAAACAAACAGATCACCAGCTCTTGGCGGTATGAAAGCGCGGCGGATTTTGCGCCCCCATTCGGTCTTGATCGGAATGTTCTGCATATTGGGGTTTGAACTCGACAAGCGCCCGGTAGCTGTAACAGCCTGATTGAAGCTTGCATGTATCAGACCTGTTTTCGGGTTTACCAGTGTCGTCAGTGATTCGGCGTATGTTGACTTGAGCTTAGCCATTTCACGATATTCGAGCAGATCGCCACAGATCGGGTGCTGAGTGGCCAGAAGCCGCAGCACTTCACTGTCGGTCGAATATCCGGTCTTGGTCTTTTTGGGAGGGTTCAATCCCAGATCTTTGAAGAGAACCTCCTGGAGCTGCTGAGTCGAATTAACATTGAAAATACGGCCCGCATGCGCATGAATCGAGGCTTCGAGCTCAGACAGACGATCGGAGAGTTCCCGGCTGAGATCGGTGAGATAACCACCGTTCAAACCGATGCCATAGCGCTCCATGCCTTGCAGAATTGGCAGCAGAGGCATTTCAAGTTCAGTAAAAAGTCTAAGAAGCTTTTTTGCATCCAGTTCCTGTTTAAGAAGAGGATAAAGATGCATGGTGAGCAGCACATCCTGACAACCATAGTCTTTTGCGGTAGCGAGGTCGACGGCGGCGAAGCTGCCACCGGCCGCCACCTGATTGAATTCGGTTACCTCGAAACCCAGCAGACTTTTTCCAAGGCTTTTGAGAGCATTTGAACGGGTTGGATCGATAACATAAGCAGCCAGAAGTGTGTCGAACAGGTCAGTTCCGGCTCTGACTCCCTCTTCGGCAAGAAAAGCCAGATCAAACTTGAGATTATGCCCTACCACCCGGCGACCGCCAAGATTCTGGCGCAAAAAGGCAAAAAATTCATCAGATCCGATCTGGTCTTCGGGCGAAAGACCGAGATATGAATGGCGCAATGGCACGTAGACAGCCCGATCTACCCCTGTGGATAGAGAAACACCGACGATATGTGAATTAACAGGATCGAAACCACTGGTTTCTACGTCCAGGCAGATTGTATCCCCAACCCCTTCCCAGAATTTTTGCAGATCACTGATGCAACTGACGATAAGTTTTTCGCCGGGTACAGGCTTCAGGGTGCTGACGGTGTCCAATGCCGACGGAGTGCCGGCTCCGGAGACGGCGGGAACTGGAATCTGGTCTGTGGCTTCTGATAAGCTTCTGGCAACTGCATGCAGGTCACGGCCGGCAAATTCCCGATAGAGAGAATTGAATTCGAAGCGCTGCAGAAAGCTGGTAAAAGCGGCAGAATTAAGGTTGTCAGGGTTCCAGCGCAATTCGGAAACTCCGTTGAATGTCGGCACATCGAGTCTGATGGTGGCAAGATCATGCGACAATTTAGCCATCTCCTGGTCATCAAGCAGCTTCTGGCGCAGTTTATCATTATCGATGCTGGCGATTTCAGCATAAAGACGGGAAATAGAGCCAAACTGCTGAATCAATGCCAGCCCTTTTTTTTCGCCGATACCACGCACACCTGGAATATTGTCGGATGAATCACCCATCAGGGCTTTCAATTCTATGATTCCAGTTGGCGGAAACCCGTATTCTTTTGCAAATTCTGCAGGGTCGATTTCGCGCGTATCGGTGACCCCCTTCTGGCAGAGCTCAACGGTGACTTTGTCGTTAATGAGCTGCAGCAGGTCACGGTCGCCGGTGACAATGTTCACATGGTAATCTGCTGCAAGACTGCTGGCGGCTGAACCGATCAGGTCATCAGCTTCGTAATCCTCGTGAGTCATAATTTTGATGCCAAGGGCTTCCACAGCTTGCTGAGCGAGAGGAATCTGAGCAAGTAGCTCTTCTGGAGCCGGCTTTCGCTTGGCCTTGTAATCGGCAAAAAGTTTGCGCCTGAAGGTATTGCGCGAGGTGTCGAAAGCGACCGCAATAAGATCGGGTCGGCGGTCTTTGAGCATTTTCAGCAACATGCGCAGAAAACCGTAAAGAGCACCAGTGTGAACTCCGTCACTGGTTTTCAGTCTCTGGTTCTGAAAGGCGTAATAAGCGCGAAAGATGATATTGTTTCCGTCGATCAGCAGGCAGCCTGGCATTTACCCCTCCGGCAATTTTTTCTCAGCAAGTATACATCATAACCATTGTCTTTGTAATCAAGTTGGATTTTGCCGGGCGGGGTTTGCTTTTGCTGCGGGAAAGGTATAAACTGCGCGGAACATGATTTAATACAGGAGAACGTCAATGACCAGTACCGGGCGTGAGATACAATTCGATCTCTCGAGGGCGACGAGGCAGGAATGGTTGCTGACCAATGGCATTGGCGGTTTTGCCAGTTCTACCATTCCCTGCATCAATACCAGAAGATATCATGGCCTTCTGGTAGCGGCCCAGCGGCCACCGGTCGAAAGACTGGTGCTGGTGTCA
>CAZPCO010000368.1:0-4029 GCA_964585025.1 uncultured bacterium
GGTGTAAAGGGCGCTCTAAGACGTGCCGCTGAAACAATGGCGCTTTTTGGCGAAGAATACGGAATCGAAGACTTCTGCATGCTTGATGTCTGGTTTTTGTTTGGTTTTGAGGGCACCGGCGCTTCATATTGGACCTGCAGCAAAAGGGCAAATGAAAAGACCGATGAAGATAATCGTTACATCAAAGCCATGACCGACCATCTGGCAAAGCTGGAATCACGCCGCGAAGATCTGCAAAAGTTTGCGGAAATGATCGGGATAAGAGGCAAAGATATATCGTCTCTGGCAAAAGAGATAGCAGAGGGCAAAAAAGGTGCTATCGATCAAATTGCCTTTAGAGGGGCCTTAACCTTTTGGGATGCGTTCCCAGCCTGCAACAAAATGGCCGTAGAAATTATGACCCCGCATTATACGCATTACTATCAGAAGGGCAGGTCGCCTCATGACGCTGGTCAGCCAAACCCCATACCGTTTCTGGTTGTGCCACATGGCTGCAGCTTGAATCTGATAATTCAAGGCGATGAAACTCGTTTGCCGAAAACACTTAAATGGCGTGACCTTTGCGTGAAGATAATTAAATTTGCTTCCAGATGGCAGGGTTTTGGCTCAAAAACTGCTATTGGTTATGGCGATTTCGAACTAGATGAAAAAGCGATCAATGATCTGCAAAAAAAGGCTGAAGAAGTCGAGAATGCCCGACGTGAGGCCGAACGCAGAGCCGCTATGAAGCCTGAAGATCTGCAAATTGATGAATTTCGTCAGGCATTTGAGGCAATCAAGAATAAGGAAAAGACTTATAAACCAGGAAATAGCCAAATTGACATTAAAAGAAATGAATTCCTGAATGTATGTCTGAGCTGGTCCAATACTGAAGCTAAAAAACAGGCGGCCATCATTCTTGAGGAAACCTTTACATGGGCAAAACCTTTGAATACAGCCAAAAAGAATGAACTCCGACAAAAAATTGATGGGCTTAAAGCTTTACCATTGCTGGTTTCCGACGACCTATAGTTTTCTTTTTCTGACGATAAAAAATTTCGACTATAGTCTAAAATTTTGGCAAAACAGTTAAAAGTTTCGACTATGGTCGAATGTTTCAGGCATTGCTTGAATTTTGTCGAGGCCTGGTAAATGAGAAAAAAAACACTGCTTCTTGGCACTCTCGGCGGGTCTTGGTCGATAATACCGGAGTTGCTTGGGTTTACAAACCCCGGGCAGATAAATTTGTTTGCGAATCGCGGTGATCTGGCCGAAATCACAGCCGGGTTGCCTCTTGTCGAAGAGGTCTGGCTGGTCACAACGACTGGCGAAGTTGCCGCCAGTTCAGCTAAAATGCTGCGAGAATGGCAAAAACTGCTTGGCAGCAGCGCTCCGGTGATAAGAATATGGGCTCCGGAAGGAGTTGAAGACCTGGCATCGCAGATTGAGGTCAATGCCATGAGGGAACTTGTCTGGCGGCTTGCTTTGCATGCCACAGAAAAGTATGGCAGCGATGCCGTCTGCTACTGTCTGGCCGGGGGGCGAAAAACCATGAGCTCAGACCTGCAGCAGGCTGCCGGCCTTTTTGGTGGCATGCAACTGCTGCATCTCATCGATGCCGGGCAATTACCGCCTCATATAGGTGGCAAAGCCGTGCCAGAAAACTTTGCCGGCATCCTGGCGAAAAATGATGCTGAACTATTTTTGCCGGTCATTATCGACCGGAATCTGCCTAAAGCCGAACTGCTGGCTTTTCGCGGCGAAAATGACGGGCAGACTATAAACTCTGAACGTTTTCCTGTTGCTATGGCACCTGATTCTGGCGCGGCGTTTCCGGTTAAATTGCAGCCAGAACTGCAACAGACTGTTGAAGAACGCCGTAAAAGGGCAAAAAATCTGCTGTTTCACTATGCATCTTCGCTTTCTGCCGATACGGCAGCCCTGTCATTTCAGGCGCTGAATGTTCTGCCGCCGTCAATTACCAATGATCTTAAAACGAAAATGATTGGTCTGAACCCCGCCAGCGCAGAAGAAGAAATGAAATGGCTGCGTCTTCTCCCCAAAGTTGATCTGCACTGCCATCTCGGCGGGGTTTCGAGTGCCGCCGACCTGCTCGAAACAGCAACGGCAATGCAGATAGAGGTCAGACCGTTTCAAGACAGGCTGATGCCCTTTCTTGCAGGTTTGCGAAGCAGTATCGATCGGGGTGACCTGGAGCAGATAAGACGGTATGTGGTGCACCCCGGAGAAAGGCGTCTGCAGGAAACTTTAAAGCGCGTTTCAGAAGAATGCGGAACCCCTGTATGGGCTGTGTGCGCATCACTGATAAATGCATTCGCCGGCCACGAAGAGTTGCTCGACCGGTTTATCTTTTTAAGCCTGACCAGCGAAGAAAAATACGTTGGCATCGATATCAAGCAGTATGAACCGCTTGGTGACCTTCAAGGTTCGACTCTTCTGCAGACCGAAACTGCCATAAGAAACACCTGTCGCCTGTTGCTGAAAAGATGCCGGGCCGAAAATGTCAGATATATCGAGGTGCGCTGTTCACCGATCAACTACACGAGAGGCGGATTGTCGGCCGAAAATGTCGTCAGATTCATTCGTGAAGAACTGGCCAGGGGGCTACCTGATGTTTATGCCGGCCTTATTTTTATCGGTTCGCGCCACGGCAAAATGAGTGACTGCTGGCGCCATGTCGAACTTGCACAGCAGATTCTCGATGACGATTCAGACGAACCGGTGGTGCCTCTGGTTGGTTTCGACCTGGCCGGCGATGAAGAATTCGATGCCGAACGCTTTGTTCCTGCCTTCCGGCCGCTTTTTGAACAATGTCTGCATATAACTGTGCATGCCGGCGAAACCAAGCCGGCCGGAAGCATCTGGAAAGCAGTATACACCCTCAATGCTGAACGAATCGGACACGGCCTCAAACTGATCGAGAGCGAAAGGCTGCTGCGGCATTTCCTTGACCGTGGCATCAGCGTTGAAATGTGCCCATCGAGCAATTTTCAAATTGTCGGGTTCAGAGACAATCATCTGTCTGAAACTTTCCACCTGCCTGCCTATCCTTTAAAAGAGTATCTCGACAAGGGGTTGAAGGTTCTGGTCAACACTGACAACCCGGGTATTTCTCGAACCAATGCCACTTTTGAACTGATGCGGGCTGCCCGTCTTACCCCCGGTGGGCTCAGCTGCATGGAAATTCTGAGTTTGCTCCGCAATGGTTTCCGGGCTTCGTTTGCCGGTTATGACCTGCGTCGTAAGCTTCTACTGTCAGCCGAAAGGCAGGTTCTCGAAATTCTGCGGCAGGAGGACGGTGTACATCATGGATGAAGTTATCCTTGCGGTTCATAGAAAGGATTTTCCTGAGCATTGGCTGGGTAAAAAATATGCCCTGTCCATCGGTTGGGAACAATTCATCAATGTTATGTCTTCTGCCTGTGTCCACTTCATCGGCCGGGCAATGGCTGAACACAACCCTGAATTCAAACAGATCATTCCATACATTTTGCTTGCAGATTCTGATAACCGGCTTGCGGCATACCATCGGAACGGCTCTGAAAAACGTCTTTCCGGTCGCATGTCTATTGGAATAGGTGGCCATTTGCGACCAGACGATTTTACCGACGGTCGATTTTCCTGGGCAGAGCTTGGCGGAAAAGCTCTGCAACGTGAGCTGCTTGAAGAACTACCTGGTTTCAAATCAACCTCGGCCCCTGAATTTCTTGGGATTATCAACGAGGAACAGTCAGCTGTTGGGCAAGTGCATCTGGGTATAGTATTTGTTATCAGAGGAATCGATCCTGACAGCGTTGTTTCGGGTGAAGAACTTGGATCACTTTCCTGGGTATCTTTACCTGAATTGACAGCAGCGGCAGATAAGAGTTTTGAACTTTGGTCATTGCTTGCCCTGCAGCTGTTTGATGTGTGGGGTCGGCCATTTTGAATTTCGACATGAATCAACCTGACAAAAATTTAAAGGCTTTATAGTAACGCCCGCCGACAATTGCAATTGCCGGCGGGCGTTTTTCGTTTCCTCAGATTCTC
>CAZPCO010000369.1:0-4027 GCA_964585025.1 uncultured bacterium
CAGGTCTGCTCACCACCGAATTTTGCCAGAAAAAGTTTTTTAGCGACCGAAGTCATCAGCTTACCGAACATTTCGGCCGCTGCCCCCTTTTCAGGCAGAGCCAGCTGTATTTTCCCGCTCCGGTCGATCAGATAAAGTCTTTGCAGCGCGTCAGCCTTTTTCAGAAGTGCAAACGCCTCCCTGATATAACGAAAATCACCAGCACGCATCGCCCCAGATACGGCAAAACGTCGATAGAGTTTTTCAAGATTGCCGGCCGCAACGATATAATTTTCGTCGAGATTTTCAATATGTCCGGCCAGACGCTCCCATGCCTGCTGATGAAGAATCTGCCGCTGCAGACCTATATATGACCAGCCGAAAAGAGCAAGCATCACGATCGGCAACAAGGCCCCAAGCAGATAGAAACTGCCGGAATGCCCGGCAACCATCTGCTGCCAGTCTTTGCCAGCATTATGTGCGCCCAGAGCTATAAAAATTACCACCGGCAAAAGAACTATCAGAAGCAATTTAGCCGGCAGCGAACCGGCATTAACGACCCCGGCACCGCTTTCATCAAGAAAATAGAGAATGCGGTCTGCATCTATATGCTGAATACTGAAAGATTGCTCTCCCGTGATCAGTTCACTTGAAAAGTTCCTGCGCATCATGACTGCTTCTCTGGCCAGTGCTGCGACACCGCCAGGAAAAACAGCGTCAGAAAACTCAACCGGGTATGATTTACCTGGAGTCTGCAGATTCAGCATGCCATATCGCGAATTCGATTTTAGATCATGGTTGTAGAAATCGACAAGCTGGGCTATTGCCAGGTTTTCAGGAATTTCATTTTCCGCGAACCAGGCAACCATCCCTCCCATGAACCTTCCGTCACCGGCAGGAGAAAAAAACATGTTCCAGTAAAAGAAGGCCGGCTGGCCCTTGATCAGCACCCGGATAAGACTTGACCGGTCACCCGCCACGGCTCCCGGGCTTATCGACCCAAGAAATGATTCAAACAATGGCCGATAACGGGTCAACAGGGTATTGCCACCTTCGGTCTCGAACTGTGACAACGCTTCGAATAGTTTTTGAATAAGAGCCCGCAGAGTTTCAGACTCGCCTTTAACCGGAATCAGTCGCCTGCTGCTATCGAAGAATCTGAAATTCACGAATTCCAGCCCCTGATTTTTTAGTATCTGCAGGTGATGACCAATGTTCTCGGAAGTCACAGGTTCTTCTGCCAGCATTCCGTAAGCCTGATTCAGCTTGCGTTCAATATAGAAGGCGTTGTCGCATTCACGTCTGATGGCTGAAAGATCTTTCTGAATCGCGACTCTGCGAATATTGCGCAGATAGCCGGCCCGGTCGGCGTAAATCTTCTGCCAGACAAGAACAAGCATGATCGAAGGAAAAACCGCTACGACCATCAGGCCTGCAAGAAATCGGGTCAGTGGCTGGCGCCTGCTTCTATTCATAATCATTCATTTCGTTCATCCTCAGAGAATGTGTAGTCATGATAACATTAATGACAATCTTGCAGGAATCTGCTAAAATAAATAGCAGAATCTATTCATTATTTACACATCCGGGGATTCTATGAAAAGAATTATCCTTGCTGCTTTAATTGCTGGCATTATCAGCACTTCATGTCTTCTTTTCGCTTCAGCCTTGAATCCTGAAGCACAAAACTTTTATAAGAGCGCCGAAACCGCTTTTGTCGGCAAAGACCTCAACACCGCCGAAACCAACCTTGTTGAAGCCCTGAAGCTTGAACCAGACAACGCCGTTTATCGTTATATTCTCGGCCAGGTTCAATTCATGAAAGAAAACTTTCTTGAAGCCAAGAACAACCTCGAAATCGTATCGCGCTCACGCCCATCGCCAGATAAAGGCGATGATTACAACACCAAGCTGAAGAATTACAAGAAAAAAATCAAAGATCTGCAGGAAAAATTCAACGCTGCCGGTGCGGCAAAATTCGATATCTACGAAAAAAACAAAGAAAGCGGGCAAAAGCTCAAGCTGGCCGTTACAATTTTCCAGGCCTTCAAACTCAATCCGCCTCTGCGCTATAAGAATTTTAAACTTCTTGAAGAAGTCATGGGAATTTATGAAGAAGCCCTGAAAAAGTCTTTCGATGGCAGCGAATGGCAGAAGGAACCGATGCTGCAGCTGGCCTTTCTCTACGAAATCGCCAACAAAAAAGATAAAGCGGCAGAAGTATACATGCGGGCCCTCGATTATGTCGAAAACCCGAACGAAGAATTCGTTATAACTCATAAATTTGATTATCTGAACCGCTCCAACAAAGAGAAGCTGCTCGACACAATCGAATCAGGCGATTTCACTCGCCAGGATCTCGAAGAACTCATTGGCAGCGGCAGTCAGAAGGTAACCGAAGAAGACAAGCAGAAAATCGAGAACATCATTACTGATGCCCGTTCGAAACTTGAAGATGCAACCACCGACGAAGAACGCGAATCGGTGCTTGAAGAAATCAAGGCAACCATCATCGAAAAACAGAAACGCGGCGAACTGCCTGGCCAGGAAGAGCTGAAAAAGAAGCTCGAAAAAGAAGGCAAAACCATGGAAGAATATCTCAAGGAAAAGGGTCTGTAAGCAAAAGCCCTTACCCTGGTGTTACCATCAGTCCTTTTGCCCTTATCCGCCTTGCGTTTGCCTGAATGGGCCGTCTCTTCGTTACCGCTTTATAACACGGCAAAGCCAGGAATGATACGGAATCTACCTTTCATTCCTGGTATTCGTATTGCTGCAAAACCTTCACCAGATTAATTTTCCCGCTGATTTCCTCGAAAGATGCTTCACAAGGTCCCGGTTTTTCAGCATCAGCTGCACCGGCGGCCAGACCCAGAATTGAAGCCTCGATCAGGTTCATGCCGCTGCGACGGCCGTAAACTAGACCGGCAAGGGTTGCATCGCCGCAGCCTACCGCCGAAATTTCCGTCGCCGGCGCTGGAGAGAATTCAATGCATTGGTTGCCATCCCAGAGAAGAACGCTTCCGGCTCCATCGGTGATCATCGCACCCCAGATTTTCATGGCCGAAAACCGCTGCAGAAGTTCTTTTCTCTGGTCAGAATGAAATGGATCGAGCCCAAAAGATTCGAGCGACTCATCGCGATTGTGTTTGATGAAAAAACCACCCGCCAGGCATGCCTGGCGCAGGGGCTCGCCCCGAGCATCGAGATAAACCTCGCCTTTGAACCCTCTGAGGCGTTCGAGAACCAGTCGGTAAAAATCAACATTTTTTCGACCGGGTATGGTTCCAGACATGGCAATAATTGAGGCCGAGCGTGATTCTGCTTCGATCAGATCGAGCATGGCGTGAATCTCGGCGGCCTGCAGTTCATTGCCATCTTCAATCCACCAGCGGTGCTGACCGGGGCACTCAGCAAACAGCTCGATTCCCATGCGCGTTTCAGCGGCAACTGGAATGATTCTGGCGCTGATACTCTGCTGTCGAAGCTCGTCCGCCATTCTGGCGCCATTCGCGCCTCCGGCGAAAGTCAGTGCTAACGCTGGTCGGCCAAAGGTTTTGAGCATTCTGGCAACATTGATTCCCTTACCGCCAACTGTGTAAGGAATTTTGGCCACCCTTCTACCGCCCGTATGCCCGCCCGCAGCGGCAGCAAAAATCTTATAGTCGAGCAGCGGGTTTGGCGTTACAGTTATAATCATAGTACTCCTGCGGTGGTTTACAATAAGTGGTGATTCAAGTATTATCCTACCATGCAAAACGAAACCTTTTCCATACTGATTTTTCATGGCTCGGCCCGTTCTGAAGCCGGCTCAGCCGCAAAGGCATTCGAAAAGAGGCTGAGAGAAGAACCTGGCTGCACAAATTTCTCGATATGCTTTCTCAAAGGAAGCGTGCCAGAGCTTGAAGAAGCACTCGAAGCTGCAATTTCACAGGGTTGGCGAAAAATTTCCCTTCACCCGCTTTTTCTATTACCGGGCGCTCATACAACCCACGATATCCCGACGATCGCCGCCAGAGTTCAGTCGAGACACTCCGAAGCGAAAATATCG
>CAZPCO010000370.1:0-4019 GCA_964585025.1 uncultured bacterium
TTGTCTTCTATGTTTTTGAGCAGTCCGAGAGATCTGATGATAGTCTGCTGCCAGTCCTTTACAATAAATGAACCGCCGGCGTTGGCATTGTTCGCCTCTATCGTTTCGACTACCTCACGCAGTGAAATGTCATATTTTTCGAGTTCAACCGGGTTCACAAGCACATGATACTGCTTGACGAAGCCTCCAAAACTGTTGATTTCAGTTACGCCCGGTATGGTTCGCAATTGTGGCGCAACTACCCAGTCCTGCAGGGTTCGCAATTCGACCGGACTGAGTTTGTCGCTGTCGAGGGTATATTGAAAAATCTCGCCAAGACCGGTGCTTATCGGGGTCATTTCTGGTTCCGAACCTGGCGGCAATGACTCTCTCGCCTCTGCCAACCGCTCGAATACCTGCTGACGGGCAAAATAGATGTCAACATCGTCTTCAAAAATTACCACGACCTGAGAAATCTCAGATTTGGAAACCGAACGCACCTGCTTAACCCTTGGCAGGCCACCCATATGCTGTTCGATGGGAAATGTCACCCGTTGTTCGACGTCGATGGATGTCAGACCCGGCACCTTGGTAAGAATCATCACCTGAACGTTCGTTACGTCCGGAAAAGCGTCTATTGGCAGACGATACCAGGAAATTACCCCGGTAACCACCAGCACGGCAGTCAAAAGAAAAATGAAAAATCTTTGCGTTAACAGAAAATTGAGAAAACGGTTCATGCTGCCTCCTTAATGAGCGCAACCAGCGCCCATTTTGCCGCGCAAAATGTCGGACTTGAGTAGAAATGAACCCTCTACGACGATCTCGTCACCATTTTCAAGGCCGGAAGCTATATAGACTGCATCTCCCTGTTTTGTGTCGACCTTTACATCGCGGCGAAAGAACATCGCACCCTTTTTGACGAATACAAAGTCGATGCCTTCATCCTCCAGTAAAGCCGAAGAAGGCAAACCAGGCTGTTCTCCGCCGTCGGCCACTTCTAAATTTCCCTCGATGAACATTCCTGGGCGAAGAAGCTCATCAGGATTCTTGACCGACAACTGAATCTCAAGCATGCGGGTAGTTGGCTTCAAACCGGCGTCAGCACTGACTGCAACTACGGGAAAAAGGTTTCCTGGAAAAGCCTGAGTGGTAATAAATCCGTTCAATGGCCCTCTGGCAAGCTCTCTGATTATATCCGGAATGTCAGCTTCTTTTATCTGGCCAACAGCACGCAGCTGTCTGATGTTGACGATATCAGCCAGCGCCTGCTGTTCACCAACCGCGCTGCCGATGTTGCTGTGAATTGCTACCACCCGCCCATGAATCGGGGCAACGATCTGCAGCGAGCCCTTTTGCACCGATTCACCCCGCCCGGAAGCAATGGCGGCAACCTGCTTCGCTGACAGGCCGAACAGTGCCAGCTGTTCTTTGCTGCACCTGATTTCCAGAGAAATCAAATCACGGGCCGCTCTTGCTTCCTGAACCGACTGCAGGGCCCCAACCTTTTTTTCGTTGAGCATTTCTTCGCGAGCCAGTTTTTTCTCTGCAAGTGCCAGCTCGGCAATCTGCTTCTGCAGTTCAAGTGCGAGGTGCGATAATTCGCGGCTTTCTATAACTGCGATTACCTGCCCGGCTTCGACAATATCACCCTTGCGGATCGGCATTGAAGAAATTATCCCGGGCACCAGACTCGTGACCGTTCTGAACATCTGATTGTCATATTCCAGTTCACCACGGAAGTCTACTTTATGTTTGCGGCTGACTGAAGTTAAAGTCTGTATCTTCACCATTTTCTCGAGCTGAGGAGTGATTTTGACGGCTCCAAGTTCGTAACGGCATTCATCGCAATCTATACTCAGTATGTCATGCTCACATTTGAGACTGAGAAGTTTTTCGATGGGCTGGCTGCCGACATTCTGATGTGCTGAATGATCATGACCAGCATGTTCATCGCCGGCTTTTTCGTTATCGCTATGATCATGAGCGGGTTGAGCATTATCTGCATGCGGGTCAGTGTCAGCGCTTGCAGGCTTAGCATGATTATGGCCGGCATGAGGGTCCGCTTCAGTGCTTGCAGGCTTGGCATGATTATGGCCGGCATGAGAATCTGATACCTGATTGCTGCAGGTATCGTGATTGCATTCCTGGCTGAACAGGCTGCTCGCAAAAGAAAAAACGCAGAGAATCACAACTGTGAACAGAATCGAAATTCTGAAGATTTTATTCATTTTTCTACCTTTTCGTTGATATGAATCAGTTTTTTGAAACGACGGTCTGGCGGGCAGTGCAGCCCGCAATGCTTTCAATCGAGTCCGCTGCTTCATAAAGCTTTCCAAGGCTCTGCAGATAAGACTCGCGCTGGCCCAGATATTCCTTCTGTGCCTGAAGTACAACAATCTGATCCGTCTTGCCCAGTTGATAGCCGGCGAGAGACAATTCAAACAGGTGCCAGGCACCTGGAAGAATTTCATCACGGATCTTCTTTGCCTGGTCTTTTAGCCTGCCAAAACGTTGAATGGCTGCCTGAAGTTTCAGACGCAGTTCTCTCTCATAGTTTGCCTTTTCGAGAAGCAGGCGTTCAATATCACTTGCCGCAGCCCTTTTTGAACCCCGGTTATCGCGCCGGTTTGGCAATTCAGCTTCAATGCCGATGAGAAAGTCGTTTTTCCCATCATCGTTCAAATGGCGGGCACCGGTTGTAATGCTCCATACCGCTTTGTTATCAGCTTCAAGCAATTTCAGGCCAGCCTTCACCCTGCTGATTTCAGCCTGCCTGGACAAAACACCAGGATGTGAAGCCAGAACGAACTTTTCAAGTTCTTCAATAGACTGAATCTCAAGCTCGGCAGTTGCCGACCCGGTCAAATCAATCTCATCTGCCGTTTCAAGACCCATCGCAACCGCCAGCTCAGCGTTGGCGTCGGCAAAATCACTCTGTGCCGCTTCAGCGTCCAGCTTCGCCTGCTTGACTACCAGTTCTGCCTGGTAGACTTCCTGTTCGGCAACCGAACCGGATTCGACCATCACTCTTGCAGCATCGAGAAGCTTTTCAGAATTGATAATATTGTCTCGGGCTTTGTCAACAAGGTCACGAGTCACCAGAGCATAATGAAAAGCTCTGCTGGTGTGATTCATTATCAACCAGCGCGCCGCAATCTTATCTAGTTTGGCAAGCTCGACGATCTCTTCGGCAAGTTTTCTTCTTGCGCGCACCCGGGCATTGTTCTGCAATGGAAAGGAAGCCTCGATGGTGGTTTCAAGGCCGTCAAATCCTGAACCACTGCCAAGATTTTCGCTGGTGATCGATACCCTGTCCGGGCCTTTAGCAGATGCATCAATAATCTCATATTGTCTGCCGGCAATATTCAGTTCATGCTGCTTGAGAACCGGGTGCTGCGCAGCAATTTCGAGCGCATCTGCAAGTGTCAGGGCGCAGGTGGAGTTAATTCCTGCAAACAGAAAAATTGCAGGCAGAATTAAACGAAGAAAGAAATGCATAAATACCTCCGCATAAGCTAGTCAGATAAAAAAAGTCCTGAATCAGCAGGCGAAGGTAATGGGCGGTTTAAACAAACTTCCGATGACGAGTGGGATGCGAAAGCAGCTCTCGAAAAAAACAAATTTTTCGGTCTGGTCGGCAGTCGGTAATAAAAACATGGCAGCAGCAAGAAACAATTCCCCGTGCGAGCATGATAATCTGCTGCAGTTGTGGTGATTCGAGTGGCAGTCACCATTATGTTCGTGTTCTGCTATGAGACTGGCCGCAGTGCATTTCAGATTCTCTTCAGCCTCATGGAAAATATCATGAAAGACCCCATGCATGAACACTGCCAGAGTCACCAGCAGCATCGATGCTGCCAGCATTTTGAGCAGGTTACGCGAAAAAACCACAGGTTACTCCGGATACATGGGATAATGCCTGGATTGTAACAGATAATTCCTGATAACAACAGCATAGTTTTTCAACAACTGTTTCTACTTATCCGTTCAATTCTGCTATAATCAAAGCATAAATTCTGGAGGTAGAGGAAATGAAA
>CAZPCO010000371.1:0-4009 GCA_964585025.1 uncultured bacterium
ACTGCAGAAATCGGAAAAATCGGCTTCGATCTTCACTTTCGCGTCAGGCAAAGCTCTCTGCAGATAAGAAACCATTTCTGCGACCTTGCCCGGGTATGACTGGTAGGCAAAAGTATTCTGAGTTCCGCATGCCGGGCAGGTAAAAGTGATATCAGCCGGGGGCATTGACATATCATAACACATTGCGCTGCTGAACTTCACAGTCGTCGGGTCTTTTTTCACTGCCTTCAGCGACTCGATAATGACCGATCTATCAATTTCACTTTTTATGCCACGGTCGTCGCCTTTGCCGGCAGAAGCCCTGCTATCACCTTTCTGCTGTATCGGTTCGACTGCCTGACTGCCGGCAGAAGTTGAACCGGCCAGAGCCAAGGCAAGTATCAGTGCATTTTTGTGTTTCTTCATTCTCCCTCCCGATAACTATTCAGAATTCTTTTTATCGAACATTGTAGCTCACTTTTTATTCGAGACGATCATCAATAGACGCTGGTCAAAGCGGCGTAAAAAATACCGGCAATCTGAGCTTTGCAGGTCGTCGTTCAATTTTATCACAACCTGACCACCAGGTTCAAAATGGTTTCAAATAACAAAACGGCGGCCTTTCGGCCGCCATAAATCAGAACTCGTTAGACCACCTAACGTTAACTCATGGGTATAGCAAAACATATCTGACGTAAAAGTACAAGAGGAAGCAAAGCAGCTATGCAGGCTTCTCTTCAGGTTCGACAGCCGGTCAGGGGCAACAGGCGCTTCAAAGAAAAAAAGGATTTTTTTCTACCGCCCAAATCCCAGGAAAACACCAGGAGAAGCTGCAAATTTGCAGCAAGGGGGGGATAATCGGGAAGTTAATTTCTTCGAAGCCAGCCGTAACAGACCATTAAACGAGCAATTTTCTTCTACCATCGCAGCAAACGTCAGAGCATTATCGGTAATTATGTAAACCTGTTCGTTTTCAGTTTCGATATTCTTCCCACTTGAAGATATACTTCCACCAGTTGGCCTGAAAACCTTCATATGTGCCAGAATGATGCGGAAATCTGCGCATCCACCAGATATGATGCAGACGCATGTCTCCCCCACCCCATTCTTCGCTGGCTACCAGTCGCTTCATTCCGGAAAGGGCCGGAAAATTCATTGCCCAGTCATCGCAGGTCGAGTAAACCGGCCTGGAATTGCCCCAGTCATAATCAGATTCTGAATTTGGCGCAAAATGAACGTTTCCGCAACCGGCTTCGCCGGGGTGCGTCTTCTCGTAGCGGGTAAACCTGGCCCAGGCATTATCGGCCGGGGCATCGCGAAACACATGCGCCAGCATCGATTCTGCACGGTGGCCAAGATCTTCGAGCATGCAGTCGACACCTCTTTCATAGTTGAAGGCATAGACGACAAACGGCCGCCTGCAGGTGAAACCCTCAATTACCGGGCCGTTGCACCAGATAGCCCCTTCCCCAGCCATGCAGGTTTCGTAGCAGCCCATACCGGGGAAGCCAAACATCCAGACTTCATCGATACTGCCACTCTCGACCTTTTCCTTTACGTGATGCCGATCGAGGATGGCGGCGTAGTCACAGCGGCCAATAAATTTACGTGGGCCTTCCCAGTCCTGTCTGAAGCTTTTATCGGTATATGGGCTGACATTATCGAGGAACGGTGGCCATCTATCGTCATCGATGGTTTCGGCGATCTCGCAGACCACCTGCCCATGCGTCGCGCTGGCAACATCGGCGATGAATTCCGCCGCCAGCTGCTGCGGATCATTCCAGTGGTAAAACTCGGTCAGCCGGCAGCCACCGGCTGAGGGCATCAGCGGATCGACAATCAGCAGCAGAACCCTGGGCTGCACCGACCATGAGTCAGCACTTCCGTGAATTGACGGGGCAAATAGAAGCGTGATCGTAAGAACAAGACAGATAATTTTTCCGACGCAATATCTCATGACAAATCCCCTCAGCTCCAAGGTTGTTTCATTTTATCACCGACTATTCTGCAAAAACAGATTTATTGCCGGCAGCGCCATAGATGCAGGCTGATTTTGAATCAATGAATGAGCCGGCAAATCATTCAATATTCATCAGAATGACTTTGTTTGCGCAGTAACAAATCACTGATGCTATAATGGCGAATGAAAATTTTTCTTGTATCTTTTGTGATCATTTTTTCTCTGATTCTCGGCAGTATCCAGGTTTTCGAATACTATCGACAGGCTGAATTAAACCAGGAGATGCTCGACCGGGCACAGGATGCCGTACGAATGAAAGCTGAAGAGGCGAAAGCCGAAAATGCCGTCGCCGAAGATGATTTCGGGCTACCTGACAATTCCACAATTAAATCCGACCCGCTGAAGGAAAAAGCAGCGCCGGCTTCTGATTTTCCCGCCAGAACTGCTACCGCCTCTCTAGCTCGCTACAAGTCCAAAACTGGCAGCGGTTCACAGCTGATGCTTCTGCCAGGCACGGTTGTTCCGCAGAACCTGGAGGCAGCGAAAGATTTGTCTGCCAGAAACTATTCTTTCACTCCAGAACATTTTCTCAAGGCCATTGCCAATGACGATTCCGTTGCAGTCAATCTGTTTCTAAAAGCGAAAATGCCAGTCGAAATGCATATTGAATACACCTGGCAACCAGCTTCAGACAGCCCATATCTCTTTTATGCCAGTCAGCCGACAATGCTCTACAATCCACTGTCTCTGGCAATTGTCGCCGGTGCCCGAAAGTCTCTTCCCCTGCTGCTGGCAGGTGTTGAAAAACCATCAACGCTGCAGGCACTCAATCAATTCACCCCCGGAGACCGCATACAGGGACGCAACGGTTACGATCTTCTCGGCCTGGCACTGCAGACTGCTGATATCGACCTGTTGCGCACCCTCATCGCTGCCGGCCTCAAACCAAGGAAGCAGGGCTATCTGCCGGTGGCATTTTTCAGTAAGCAAAAAGGGGATGCAGCCGGGCAGTCGCCGGAAGCAGCCCGCCAGATCATGCGGCGAAAGGCTGATCTGCTTGTCGAGTTGATCAATAACGGCCAGAATCCAGAGCAGGGTTTGCCCTTTCCGATTATGGGGCCCCGGATAATGCAGATGTTCTTTATTATTGCCGGGCCAGAGCTTTCAGCAGAACTCATCGCAAGAATAACCATTCAGAAGGTTAAAATGCAGCTTCAGACTCTCTCTTCTGAAGTTGAAAAAAGCCGAAAAAGGAAATGAAGCCTGAACAAGCTGCCATAAATTACCGGTTCACAGTTATTCACCATGAACCGGTAATTGGGTCGACAGCGATTATTCGACCACCGGGTGGCAGGCCGGGTCTATTTTATGCCTTTTGAAACCAGAAATGGGCAGTATTTTCGGTCGGAGACTTTTATGTGGTTGGTCAACCACTCACTGAGAAACTTCATTATTTCAACCGACAGGCCCATAGTCCCTTTGTTGAATTTTTCCTGGAAGTCGGTAATTCTTTTAACAAAGGCATTGTGTTCGCTTTTGTGATTTGCGGAATCAGGATAATTGAACTGGGCAAAATACTTTTCTTCGAGTTTAAAATGAGAACTGGCGTATGCAACCAGCCCCTTAACAATATCACCGGTAATCTCTTTGCCCTTTCCCTGGCGCATGGCTTCGTAAAGATCATTGATCATCTCGACCAGACGCTTGTGTTGCGAATCGATTTCGGCAATATTGACAATCAGGCTGTCATTCCATTGTATTAACGACATTTTAGCCTCCGTTATTCTGGCTTATTTGATACTTAATTTATATCATATAAATAGCCATTCTGCAAGTAACGCATTCTGAAAAGCACTACGAAATTGGCTACTCGGCCAGCATTGTTGCCAGACCTGCTAATGATGTAACTGAGGGAATTTTATGCAGTGATCAATATGTTCATTTCAATTATGCGGTTTCAACAGCTCGACAGGCGAATTCACAACCATCGAGTCTGAGTGCTTTAACAACCGCGATTTCTGATAAATATTGGGCCTGCCGGGTTTTCAACTGCCGAGATAATCTCTGCCG
>CAZPCO010000372.1:0-3982 GCA_964585025.1 uncultured bacterium
CTTTCTCCTCGGCGAGTCCGTGGGCAAAAATCTTTGCCAGCATATCGAGCGAATGGAAAAGTCCGTTGTCGAAATCACCCTTTTTCAGAAACGGCACCGCGTGATGCTGCAGAACACCTGCTGCCTCGTCGTCGTCGATGTATTTTTCCATGTTGTAACCGACCTCGACCTCAATGCGCCGCTCGGCCATCGAAAGCAGCACCAGCACCCCCATGTGCCCTTCCCCGCCGATTTTCCAACGGTTGAACAGCCAGAATGCGAATTCACGCGGCGATCGCGGCTCTGAAGAAAGCATGGTTACCAGACAGAAGTCAATTCCGGTTTCGGCATTGAATTGGTCGAGCCGGCCTGTCAAACGCTCCTGGCCTTCAGAGCTGATTGCCCCGGCCCAGTCGTTAACTGCCCCGGAGCGCTCTGCCGGTATTTGAAGCACCTTGTCGAAATCAGCGATATCGAACCCGCAGCCATCGCAATGTGGCTGACTGTCGTTGATGATTCCCTCACATCCGGGGCATTTCATGCAGAACCTCCAGGGTGTTTTTCTTCATCTTAAAGTCTGTATCTGAATAACGCAATAGAACCGGGAAAAATCGTGGCACCATTTGCTGGTGCCACGTCGGAGATATTGAGATGTTATCAGTCTGCGCCGAATGCTTTAATTGCGGACAACCCTGAAGCCGAGGGTATCGTAACGCGCGGTTGGCGCGGCGCTGAACATGCGCGTCGACAACGGCAGGTGCTCTGCCCAGGTGTTCCAGCCGGCACCGCGTTCGACTCTGGCAGTGCCGGAATCGGGGCCACGGTAATTGGTCAACTGGCCTGAAGGTTGATCACCAAACCAGTCCCAGCACCATTCGTAAACATTGCCGGTCATGTCGTAGAGTCCGAGTTCGTTTGCTGTCTTCGTGCCGACAGTTTTGGTGCCATCAGGGCTGTTTGTCCAGAACCAGCCGTAGTCACCGGCGCTGTTGCTGCCGTTACTGCCGGCAAAACCCTTTGTGTAACCAATGGTATTGGTTGCGCCGGCATTGCCATTGTCTGCACCCATGGCCGCCCAGAGCCATTCCATTTCAGTCGGCAGACGGTATCCATTGGCACCCCAATTGCAGCTGACAGCATTCCAGGCTGAATTGTTCGAGGTTGGAACCGATCCGCCCGCGTTGCTGACCCAAACTGCCGGGTCAGTCGAACCTTCGATCGAGTAAACCGGTGTCAGGCCTTCGAGCATACTGAGTTTGTTGCAGAAAACCAGGGCATTGTACCAGCTGACAGATTCAACCGGGCCGTTGTTGATGCTCGAATAGCGACTCGGGTTGCCAAGCCCGGTAATATCGGCGTATTGCCGCTGAGTGATTTCATACAGCCCAATTCTGAATGCCGCAACGGTAGACAGGTTGCCGGCAGTCGCATCCCGCTGGAAAGTTCCGGCCGGCACATATCTCATGGTGCCAACGTTCGTCGAGGTGTAATCGAGCGTCGGAGCGCTGCTGCCGCCACCGGTTGCGACCTGGCCGGCACCAGTTTTGATTTCGTCACTGAAGGTGAACTTCGTAGGCACAGGGTTGGCCAGTTCAGCTTCGACAGCAGTTTTTATCTTGGCTTCGAGACTGTCGACTGAGCTCTGATCGGGAGTAAACTGATCGATGTTTTTGCTGGTATTTTCGCTCCATGACTCGTAAGCCAGAGCTTTTGCCGTCGTTTCGTAATTGACCGGAACATTGTTGATATCGGAGTCGTTGGTCTGACCGGCAGTGACATCAGCTGTTTTGATCGTCTTGAGAATCGGTTCGGCATCGGCAACACCAGATGCGACGATTTCGATAGTCACCTGCTGTTTACCAGTTTCGACACCGGATACTGTGGCATCGAGCGTCAGCTTTTTACCATCGTCGGATCTGTCGAGGGAAAAGGTGCGGTAACCGCCGACACCAATCTTAATGCGTGCCTGGAATTTTGCCGCAACCGCAGCGCGGATTGAAGCGGGTGTCGACATGCGCATCGCGGCCGGGAACGTTGCATCACCCGCATCTGCAACAGCAGAGAGTTTTATGGCTCCCGATAATGGCCATATCTCGTCGTCATCGTCACCGAAACACCCGACAAGAACTACTACGGAAAGGGCAAGAAAAAGAGCGAGAAAACGACTGGTGAGCCTCACAGCAACCTCCTGA
Organism: uncultured bacterium; assembly: GCA_964585025.1. Lineage (GTDB taxonomy): Bacteria > Muiribacteriota > Ozemobacteria > Ozemobacterales > Ozemobacteraceae > Rifleibacterium. The sequence goes on from CAZPCO010000372.1 coordinate 2,172, forward strand.
AACATTTCTTTTGCAAGTAAATGTAACACCAACCCCCCAAAAGCTCAACCAATCAGTTCTTCTGAAATATGAAAAAATGCGGAAGATCTTTATTCGATCGGTCTGCCACCATCAGGGCACAGCGCCATGAACGCGGCAGCAAGCAGCAGGATTGGGGCAATAAAAACTGCCAGAGCGTAGAAAATAAAATAGGTCATGCCGAGCAGATCAAGGTAGCCACCTGATGTAGTGCCGGTAATAAAGCTGGTGTATTCACGCAGACCGGACAGATGGAGCATGGCAAAAACAAAAATTATCAGCAACGCCCGATAAAGGAAGCCCCAGGCAGAAAACAACCTCGCCTTGAACGGGCTGGGAATCTGTTCTGTCATTTTTTTGCTCCCTGCATGATTTTCTGCCAGGCTGGCCCCTGAGTGATCGAATAGAGAAGAACGGCATCACCAACAGCGTTGCTGGCGCAATATTTTATCCCCTGCCCAGTCTGAACCGGAAATGCACCCATTTCCAGGGAACGATACAGAGAAGCAAGATACTCCTGATCGTTGAAAGAAGCAGCTCCAAGAAACGCCAGACCGGTGGAACCTGCCGACAGATTGATTATTGGAATGATCGGCCCTGAATCAACGTCATCATGCCCTTTGCCACCAGGCCATTCATATGCGTAGCCAAATCCCAGAAAACCAGCCTTCAGGTGCTTGCGTGCCAGCCAGTATTGTTCCTTCGCAAATTCGGGGTCGATCAGCTGCAGACAATGGGTGACCAGCCAGATAGTGCTGCCTTCAGGGCCATCAGAAACGCTTTTTCCAGATAGATCGAAGGCAGAGACAAGAATGCCCGTCTCTTTGTCGATGAGATTTTCTTTGGCACTCTCAAGCCAGCGGGCAAAAAATTCGCGATGATCTGTGCCGTCAAGATAGTCACCAACCTTGATAGCAGCCAGAACTCATCGGGGTAACTTTCGGCGCAGAGAATCGGCCCTTTCTGCATGCGGTCAAGCATAATTTCTATGCGCTCACGATGAAGGATTCGATAGTCGTCGCGATCTTCGAGCAGGCGCCGCAGCCCAAGCATCAAACCAATTTCTCCGTCGATAAAAATCGAACGCGGCGGCTGCATCTTGAATTCGCTGTATCGGCCGTATGGCATGAGAAAGAAATGAATTCCGTGCTCTTTTTCCAGTCTTATCGTTTCATCGATGATCGCATCCATGACCGGCAACACGGTCGTTTTCATCGCGGGGTCGCGTAAACCAACGTTGCCCAGCGACCAGACAAAAAAGCAGCGGGCCATGAAGTCCCATTCAGCATTGCGCGATCGCATTTTTTCAAGCTCCAGACGTCTGAGTTCAGGGTCGGTCCAGAGACTTATATGGCGTGCAGCAATCGACATGGCCAGCGGGGGAACCTTATCGGCAGAATGGTAGTTGTCTGCTGGCTGGTCATAAAACCAGTGTACAAGAGGCAGCCAAATGGCTGCTGCCAGCAGAATTGCTGCAATACCACGACATACAGGACAATATATAAGTTTTTTCAACATCTGCAAAGCCTCAGGAATTGTCTGTGCCGGTTGCCATCGTTCTGGCAGCAACACCATTCATTTAAAAATTCATTCATAAACAATAAAATCACAGCTCTTTGGAGAATTCTTCATTTCGATACTCTCGCCGACGATGACATAAATCGGCAATTTTTCCTGAGAGACCATAAAGAATAGCTTTGTCACCGAAATGCATCCGATCATCAGCTTTTGGTGCGCCGACAAAGGTTCCATCAGCGCGCTGAATTCCTAGAACCAGGATTCCCTCACGAGCC
>CAZPCO010000373.1:0-3961 GCA_964585025.1 uncultured bacterium
CTCAATGGGCTGGCATATATCATGGCCACCAGGGTAGAAAACCTCGATATCGCTCTCAAATATATCAACCAGGCACTGGCTGTCGACGGTCTGCGCGCTGAATTTCATCACACTCTCGGCTGGGTTCATTTCAAAACCGGCGAAGTTCAGAAATCCATTGATGCATTCAACCGGGCTCTCGAGCTCAAGCCCAATTACATGCTGGCACGCTACAATCTTGGACTGGCCAATTACATCAGCCAGAATTTCCCGGCGGCAATTGCGGCTTTCAATGCCGTTTTATCTCTCAATCCAACGCATCACAAAGCTCTGTTGTTCAAGGCAATCAGCCTTGCCAAAACCCAGAACGCAGAAGAGGCTATCGCAACTCTTGAAAGCCTGCGCAGCAAACTGACCGAGAAATCAGTACTCGGCAAGGTAGTAACCGATCTGCATGCCAAGCTGAAACTGGCTTATGAAAGACATGCGGAACTTCCTGTTCCCGACATCAAATCCCCTGCCCCGATTGAAAAACTTATGGCTGAAGCTGCTGCTTTCAGAGCCAAAGGTCTGGTTACCAGAGCCAAAGAAAAGTATCTTGAATGCCAGCGCCTGGCACCTGAACGCTTTGAGCCACATTTTGCCCTCGGAGAAATGTATGCTGCTGCCGGTTTGAACGTACCGGCACTGGCAGCCTGGGAAAGAGCAGAAAAGCTGAAATCCGACTATTTCCCGCTGCAGATGAGCCTTGGAAAAATGCATCACAAGCTCGGCAGGCCAGAAAAAGCCCGTGAGTATTTTAACCGGGCCCAGGCACTCAGCGAAACTGATTCAGAGCCAAGATACTACCTTGGGCTTCTTGCTTACGAGGAAAAGCGATTTGAAGCGGCAGAAAGCTATGCCCTAGCCGCCCTGCGACTCAAACCTGATTATTTCAAAAGCATGGCCCTGCTGGGCATGACCCGAATCAGGCTCAATCGCCTCAGACCAGCGCGGGATATTTACGAAACCCTCTATGCCAAAGCTCCGGCAGATTCATCGATTAAGCGGCACGCCCGCAAAAAAATCTGGGAAATAACGAAAATGATGGCGCCGGCGCAGTATCCATCGGTTGAAGACGCACTTGAAGTCAAAGGTCAGATGGTCAGAAAAGTCAGCGATGCCGATAAGAAGGTTGACGTCAAGCCTTCAGCTGTTGAAGAAAGCGCCATTGCAGAATATGGCAAAAACACCATGACCCTCGAAGACAAAATGTGGGTGCTCAAACAGCTCGAAAGATTCGGGTCGGTTTCGACTCCAACTCCGATTGCACCAATTCGCAGTGGAGTAACCACGCAGACAATGACCAATAAAGAAAAGCAATGGGTGGTCAACAAGCTTCAAGGTCTTGGCGACCGCAGCGGAAAATATTCGCTGCCTTCTGAACTCAAAACAGAGAAATTCTCTCTGAAGGTTACCGAAAAGCCGGTCACCAGGAAGGCCGATTCGGCTGATGCTCAGGTGTTGAAAGCACTCGAGGCCGCTGAAAAAGGGTTTTCTTCAGATGCTCTTGCAGAGCTGAAAAAGGCCCGCGAAGCATCGCCTGCAAATCTCGATGTATTGCTTAATCTCGGTTTCATGCATACAGTTCAGGGCAATTTCAAAGATGCTTTTGAAGCATATGCCAACGCCACGGTCAGTCACCCGAAGGAACCTCTTGCAAGACTGGCGCTTGGCAATCTCTACTGGCTGGGAGGTCAGGCAGACAAAGCGGTTGAGCAATGGCGCCGAATCAAGGGAGCCTTGAAACCAGACCCCGAACACAATATTCTCAAACGCACGGAAAAGATATGGCAGCGAATGCTCGAAATCGACCCTATGGATGCCGATGCCCATTCAAACCTTGGTCTGGTGTTCATGTTCTCGGGTGAGTATCACAAAGCACTTGCCGAATTTCAGGCAGTTACCCGCATCGAACCATCAAGAAAAGAACACACTTTCTATCAGGCTCAGATCAATGTGTTGATGTATATCCAGAAGAGCAACAGCACTAACCGAAAGGAAGCAGAAAAGCTACTGGAAGGGCTGGCAAAAGGCCCAGAGGCTTTCCCGCATTCAGAAAGGCTGAAAGACTTTGTTGCCAATCTGTAACAACTCGCAACTGAATATGCTTATGGGCCATTGCAGCAGGATCTTGAGTCTGCTGCCCGTTCTGATTCTCATGCTGACGTCAACTACCAGCGATGCTGCCAGTTACAATCAGGCATTTTCGGATTACGAAATTTATTCGATCGGCAATTACCAGCAGCCAAAACCCAAACAAAGTGGGGTATTGAAGCCATCACCACGCAATGGTATCAGTGGTGACGGTCTGGGAGGCTTTTTCATCAGCAATACAGCTGACAGATTCGACCCGGGTCAGATCATTCTGAGTTCGCGTTACAAGTATCACAAGCTTACTTCCAACCTTGGCACCAGTTTTCATTCAACCGAACATGGCTCAGTTTCTACGTTTGAATCTTCTGTGAACTGGATCGGAAAATGGGCAGAATGGTCGGCTACCGTGCCGATTCACGACTGGAATCTGAGCGCTCCCCGAACCTTTGGCGGCTATGCTGACAGCAATACCGGTCTTGGTAACATGAAGCTGGCCTGGAAAGCCACCTATCTACGTGACCACAGTTATTACAGGTTTGCCTATGGAGCGGTTACTTCTATTACAACCGGAAACCCTGACAAAATGTTGCCTGCCGGATCGCAAAACAGCGATGAGCTGAAAATTTTCGGCTGTGTGACCACCAGCGAAACCGACCGTGCCACCGGCAATCTCGAGCTGGGCACAATTATCGATTCCGAAGAAGAGGATGATCGCTTCATTTATCGCATGGGAATGACTTATGAAGCGACTGAACACGTCACTGTACTGGGTGAAGTAGCCGGTGAAGTTCAGGGTGGTGACGACAAAGACACCCTCGACATGGTTCTGGGGGTCAGAGTAGCGCCCAATGCAACCTTTACGCTGGAATTCGCATGGTATCGCAATCTGCGAACTTATAGAACATATGGCTGGGATGACCAGCTGCAGGCTGGGTACACATTACGCTGGTAAGTTATCGAACGCGCTTTTTGAGCTCGTTGATCATTTCCTGGGAAACAGCCCATTCACGAGAATTCTCGGGTGCTCTGGCAAAAATCTTTTCAAATCTGGCCAGTGCCATTTTTCCGGCCTCCTGGTCTCCTTTGAGCAGCAACATATCAGTATAAGCGTTGGCACTTTTCATCAGCAGCTGCAGATTATCAGGGTCGGTGGCAAGACCGGTTTCAAGAACCGCAACGGCATCGGCAAGCCTGCTCTCACGGCTAAGCCTGTCGGCTTCTTCGATGATCTGATCTGAGCTCATGCGTTTGAGAACGAAATCACTCGGACGAGGCTTCTCGACATCCTCGGCACCCGATGCAACGATTGTGTCAGCGGCATTTGCAACAGCCTCGGCTTCTGCTGCAGCTTTTGCTGCAGCGAAGGCATCAGCCTGCTCTTTTGCTTTGGCTTCACGTGCTGCTTTTTCAGCCTCATATCGCTCGACGATACGATTGGCTTCAGCGACAAACTGTGAATTTCCTGCTTTCTTTGCACTCCCGGCAGTTTCAAGATAGCTTTTCAGGTCAGGAACGGCAAGGTCAAGGTTTCCCGAAATATAAATAAGCAGGCCTCGGTAAAAAAGACCGTCAGTCATGCGATTCGGGCGGTCTTTAAGAAATTCAAGACCTTTACGGATCAACCCGCCTTCAGGTTCGGCAAGAAAATCACGTTCAGCAATAATACAGCTGACATACAATTCGACCGCCCGTTCAATCTTACCGGCATCCAGCGCTTCCATGGCCTGATTGAATATTGCTGCGCCAGCGCCTTTGCGAGCAGTCCGTACCGACCTGACTTCCTTAACTTTCTCTTTTTCTTTGGCGAGACGTTCGGAAATCTTGTCGGGCTGTTGTGGAGGCTTTT
>CAZPCO010000374.1:0-3961 GCA_964585025.1 uncultured bacterium
CTTCAAGATTGACCAGACCCTTTTTATAAAGACCGCCGACCGCTTTTTTGTAATTTTTTTTGCTGGTACCGAACAACCGGTAAATATCTTCGGGCTGGCTCTTGTCGGTAACAGCGATGAACCCACCGGCTGCTGCGATCTTTTCAAGTATCTGGTCACCGATATCGACAATCTTTTCGAAGCCGGGTTTCTGTAGATAAAGGTCTACTCGACCGTCTTCGCGGATATTTTTGATATAGCCCCTGATTTTCTCGCCAATCCTGATGGTTCGGAAAAGATCATTGCGATAGATGAACCCCAGAGCCAGATTATTGATGATAGCTCGATAGCCGAGGTCGCTCTCATCGCTGATCAGAAGCGATACTTCCTGGTTCATTTCAAAACCACCGGGAGTCGTGGTCAGATACTTTTCTAACTGCGTCGAGCCAGTCAAAGAACGTGTTCTGGCATCATAATGAATGTAAACTACGTATGAATAACCTTTCACCATTTTCTGCTGCTGTTCTTTCAATGGCACAAAAAGGTTTTTTGGCATACCCCATTCGAGAAGAGCGCCGCTGGCAGTAACTGAGGCAACCTTCATCAGCGCGGCCTCGCCAGGCATGGCAACAGGGCGCCGCATGCTGGCAACCATACGGCCATCGGCATCGGGAAACAGGAACACGTCGATTTCTGCCCCGGCATCAGTGGCGGCAGTGACATCCCAACCCGGCAGCATCAGTTCGCCAAATTCACCGGCATCGACAAAAATGCCGGCAGCGACACATCGGGTCACTTTCAATCTATTGAACGCGCAAACCTTTGCCATCATAATCTCCATGCTCCGTGGCTAACAAATGCGCTTCAGAATGTTTCATTTTTGCAGAAAAACTTTCGGCGACGCATTTGTATAAGAATTTGCAGCATTTTAACATTTTTCACCGCACCACTGCGCCAATTTTTTGTGCATTGTTTTTTGCCGGATTTTAAGTTAGTATAGCCCGAACAAAGCATACCCCACATAGAAACAGCGGAGGCGCCCTTCCCATGAGTCTTTCAGAAAACAGCAACCTGATCTGGCCATCAATTGCACAGCAACCACACATCGGCTGGTGGAAAGGCGCTGCCACAGCGCTCGTTTCTGACCAGGTCTCACTTGCCGGCAAACTTGGCGATTTAACCCGGCCGGTATTTGCAGTTTTGAAAGACGGAAGCATTTTTCTGGCGAACGAAGGCGAAATATCATTCGATCTAAGTGCCAGACCAGCCGGAGCTCAGCCTTTGCTTGGCTTCACTGCCCCCTCAATCCTTGAAAACCTCGGCGATTCTTCGTTCTGTCGTGATCATGGTCTGAAATACGCTTATATTGGCGGCTCGATGGCCCACGGTATCAGCTCTCCCGAAATCGCCATTCAGCTTGGCCGCAACGGCATGCTCGGCTTTATCGGTGCTGCCGGCCAGTCACCGGCCCGGGTCGAACAGGCCATTCTGCAGATGAAGAATCTCAAAGAACCGGTGCCCTTTGGTTTCAATCTCATTCACAGCCCAAACGAAAAAGGTCTTGAAGACGCCATCGTCGATCTTTACCTCAAACATGAAATCAGGCTGATCGAAGCTTCTGCGTTTCTGGCCATGTCACTGCCCCTGGTGCGCTATCGGGTTACTGGCATCCATGAAGATGCCAATGGAAAAATCGTTACCCCGAACAAGGTAATTGCAAAAGTCAGCCGCGTCGAAGTTGCCGCGAAATTTTTCGCCCCGCCACCAGAAAAAATGCTGCAGAAACTCGTTGAAAGCGGAGTTATCACTCAGCACCAGGCGAAGCTTGCCGCCCGCATCCCCGTTGCCCAGGATCTCACTTCTGAAGCTGATTCAGGTGGTCATACCGACAATCGCCCTGCCGTTTCACTGCATCCGACAATGGTGGCACTAAAAAATCGCCTGCAGGCAGAATACAAATATGATATCCCGCTCCGGGTCGGCTTCGGAGGCGGTACCGGTACTCCGGCTTCAGCAGCTGCCGCACTGGCTATGGGAGCATCCTACCTGGTTGTCGGTTCAGTGCATCAGGCCTGTATTGAATCAGGCACCTCCGACGCAGCCCGCCTGATGCTGGCCCAGGCTGGCCAGGCCGATACCGCCATGGCTCCAGCCGGCGACATGTTCGAAATGGGTGTTACCGTTCAGGTTTTGAAGCGTGGCACCATGTTCGCCATGCGTGCACAGAAGCTGTATGATATCTATCGCCGTTATGACAGCATCGAAAGCATACCGGCTGCAGAACGCCTGACACTTGAAAAAACCGTTTTCCAGGATACCCTCGACAATATCTGGTCCGGAACCGCTGAATTCTTCAAACAGCGCGATCCCTCCCAACTCGAAAAAGTCAATGCCGACCCGCATCACAAAATGGCTCTGATCTTCAGGTGGTATCTAGGCCTGTCGCCACGCTGGGCAGTCGCCGGAGAAGAAAACCGCAAAGTCGATTTCCAGGTCTGGTGTGGCCCGGCCATGGGTGCTTTCAATGAATGGGCAAAAGGTACCTTCTTTGAAAAGCCCGAAAACCGCAAAGTGGTCGATGTGGCAATGAACCTGCTTTATGGTGCTGCGCTTGAACTGCGCCTGACACAGCTGCGCAATCAGGGTCTGAATCTCGCCGCGTCTTTGAGTTCGGTCATGCCCATATCCACTGACCAGATCAGGAAACTTTCCTGACGCTGGCATGCAGGAACAGATTCCTGCCCCCGGGCAGGTAAAAGTTTATGTAGTGGATGCCGCGGCAGCAGAATGTTGCAGCAGCAGGCTCAGCAATAATCTCAGCCAGGAAGATCTGGCCAGATTGGGGCGTTACACCAACCTGGCAGCCCGCAGCATGTTCTCAGCCTCGCGTGGCGGCCTGCGTCAGCTTCTCGGAGAAATGCTCGCGGAACCTGCCCCTGCAATCAGAATTGCCAGCCATGAGCACGGCAAGCCTTACCTGCCCGATTTCCCAGAGCTTCATTTCAACATTTCACACAGTCGCACCCTGGCATTGATCGCCATTGCCCGGCACCCTGTCGGAGTCGATGTCGAGTATCTGCATCGATCGGTAGACTTTGCCTCGATTCTCCGCCGTTTTTTTTCGCCTTCTGAACAGGCTGACTGGGAAAAATACCCGGTTCCGTCACCTGTTGAAGCCTTTTTTCGCGGCTGGACCCGCAAAGAAGCTATTCTTAAAGCGACCGGCGAAGGAATCGCCGGGCTCGGGCACACAATCGTTTCTTTTCAACCCGGCCGGGAAGCAGCTTTGATAGAACGGATGCAGGACCCCGCTGAAGCAGACCGCTGGCGCTTCAACGACTTCTGCCCAGCTCCCGGTTATCAGGCAGCAGTGGCTATGCTGGCTTCTTCCCTGCAACTTGAAATCAAAAATTTTACGATGCAACCGGATCAGCCCTGATTGCGACATGCATTATGTAAACCCCAAAAAATGGAATCACCGCTGTACAACCCCGGTTAGAACTTATGCCTGCATCTAAGCCGAAGTGTTTAATCTTCAGGGTCTTGTTGGAAAATAAACTTCTGTTATATGTTATAATTGACCAATACAATTTACAGGAGAGATTTATGACCAAAGGCATCAGTCGTTTTCGCCACCTTACCGGTACCGCGCTGGCAGTTTTCATTGCTGTAGGCGGTTTGTTTTCCGGGGCCGAAGCCCGGGTCAGAAATGTTGCTTCTCCTGAAGACATTGAAAGTATAAGGTTCCTTAGCCCGAATAATATGCCGGTGAAGGTTCTTGTGGTCTATACGCCCGGGCAGCAGAATCAGAATTTCGTGATTTCTCTGATAAAAATCGTTGCCGATATGCATGAAAAGGGAATGGTTAAGCAGGAAGACGCTTTCAAAGTGCATGTCATACCAGGCTGGGAAATGCAGGAAACTGACTACGCCGAAATCAACACAAAAATTGGTGCCGAGCGGGTAAAAAAGTACGTTGAAT
>CAZPCO010000375.1:0-3955 GCA_964585025.1 uncultured bacterium
AAAATAAATATACATTTTCCCGGCAATGAATGCAATAAATAACTGCAGCTGCTGAAAAAATTCAATTGCTCCCGACAGACATATTCATTTAGATTAAATATGTCTGCTGCTGATTGCACGGTTTTCCTGTATACGAATACCGGTTTTACATACCAGCAGTTCGATGGAACCCTGCAAGCCGGCAGGGGGTCGAGACTCTATTCTAAATCTTTTGGAGGACTTTTGATGCCTCGATTCGCGAGTGTTTCAGAACTGTTGCATCGCATCACGCTCTGGACGGAACGCATTCTGGCAATTTCTCTACTGGTGGGCATGGCGGTATTTTTTGTCTCATCTGTCGCCAGAATGGGAGGAATCGACTGGGCCAATGTCGACACACTCTATGAACTCATCAATCGTATTCTTTTGCTCGTCATCTGCCTCGAACTGATTCGCACTCTGCTGACCCACAAGCCTGAAGCCGTACTCGAACTGCTCGCCTTCGTCGTTGCCAGAAAAACGATGCGGCCGGATCTTACGGTAACCGATATTCTTTTCTGCTCGCTATCCTTCATTCTGCTGCTGGCCGGCCGTAAATACCTGAATGTCGACGAACCTGAAGCACCAGTGGGCCAAAGCCATGCAATATCGGCCAAAGATGATCACTGATCACGGCTGCTTTCTCTGACAGGCAGACTCCCTCGGGTGTAACTATGAGATAAAAAACCGCCGGGCGGTAAGCCCGGCGGTCTGAGAGTTGCCTGTTCTGCGAATCACTCACCTGAAGGAAGATCGTAGAGAATGTCATCCCACGGATGTCGATAGAGCTCAGCCTTCTGGCGGCTCTGATCCATGTAATGGCCGATCATGCCGATGGTGCGGCCAAGCAGGAACAAGCCATTGAGACCGCCGCTGTCGACAACGGTCTGAATTCTTTCTTCATCCCAGCCGAGGCCGTACATCATGTCGACCGAAAGTACGCCGATGGCACCGTCGACATTGAGTATCAGAGTATCCTTCTTGGCTGTGGTCAACTGCTCGACTTCAAGTGCGTAATCAAGCAGTTTCGTGCGCGGAAAATGCTTGCGGGCATACTGTTTCAGCAATTCGACGCGCATATCGGGGTTCTTAAGGCTTTTGATGCGGTGACCGATGCCCTGAATCTTGATATTCTTCTTCTTCAAATCGGCTATGAAAGCATCCGGGCTCAGCCCTGCATCCTGGGCGGCTTTGAACATCAGCGCCGCACCGGCTACTGCACCGCCGAAGCGCGGCCCGATGGTGAGAATGCCTGAAGCGACAGCACTCATGAGATCACGCCCGGCACGGGCGGTGACGATGGTGTTATGGGCGCCCGATACGGCTGGCCCGTGATCGGCACATAGCTTCAGCACTATTTCCATGAATTCAGCGGCCCACTTCGGCAGGCGTTCCTTGAACCACAGCAGCCCGATGGTTTCACCCACCGAGTAGTTTTCGCCGATGACCTTGCTGATTTTGTGGCCGGCATAGAGCAGTTCGTCTTTTGAATCGTCAGAAATGGTGCAGGTGAAGTTGGTCGGTTTGCGGACCATGTTGCGACCCACTGCTTCCGCGTAATCCATCGGAATCACAGGCGGAGCAACTTCTGGAGCCGGTTTGATGGTGCCCTTGGCGACCAGTTTTTCGTATGTAGCCTTGATTGCTTTGTCGTAATCATCGAATGATTCAGGCACGATGACGCCGACTTCGCGCAGTGCCGCATTTTTTGCCTCAGCGGTTTCACGGCTGGCATCGGCTTTGGCGCCGGCATGGCCGAACTGAATTCCCTTGGGCATGTATTTGATTGAAGTGCCGGTAACCCACATCACCAAAGGCTTTTTGATCTTTTTTGTCTTTACGGCTTCGACGATCTTCCATTCTTCTTCGCCGCCAACTTCGCCGAGACAGACAAGCATCTTGATTGCCGGGTTGGCTTCGAAGCGCAGCAGGTGTTCGAGCAGAGTCGAACCGGCATAAGCGTCACCGCCGATTGCGATGCCTTCATAAAGACCATCAGTATTGAGAGCGATGATATTGTAGGCTTCGTTCGACATACCGCCAGACTTACTGACAAAGCCTACAGACCCTGGGCGATGCAGCTTGGACTCAATAATGCTTTCGATGGTACCGCCGGTATTGGCGACCTTGAAGGCACCTGCCGCAATGCCACCAACGGTTGCGGGTCCGATGATGACCTTCTTGCGTTCAATGGCGACGGCGCGCAGATGGCGGGCCTGACGTTCCGGCATACCTTCGGCGATGACGACGATGGTGCGGAGCTTCGGCTCGTTTAGGCCTTCCATGGTTGTATCGAAAGCGCTTCTGAACGAAGCGAAGTTAATCATGACATCGATCTTTGGATGTTTCTGGATCGCGGTTTTCACATCAGGATAAATCGGAATGAAAATTTCCTTCTTGCCCCAGAAAACCTTTTCGCTACCGGTTTTTCCCGGATCGACAAGCGCGGCTACCGATGGAACGTCTCTGCGGCAGCAGTAATCAAAATCGAGCATGCGCTGCACAGCCTTGGTCTGCATGCCATAAATCAGCGAAACAGTGTTTCTATCGAAAAGCAGATAATCTGGTCGACTCATTGCAGTTCCTTTCCTCAGCGGGTTTTCAGGGCGTCAGAAACGACGCGGGTCATGTGATATTCAGGGCCATGCACTTCGATCGGCACGCCGAGTTTGTCGGCAGCAGCCTTGAGGTTCGCGAGGCCTTCCTGGTAATTGGGACCGCCGCGACGTACGAAAATACGGGCATTCACTTTCTTGAGCTTGTCGCCGTATTCGTTCAAAGCCTTGATGATACCGGTGAAAGTCTTGGCGACATCGGTGAAGTTGGCGATACCACCGCCGAGAATCAGGGTTTTGGGGCGCTTTTTCGCATCGGGTTTTCGGGTCATCAGATCGAGAACGACCTTGGCATATTCATAAGTAAGGCTGGTGCTGGGGTTGCCGGAATATTCGCCGTAAAAGGCAAGTTCTTTGGCAAAGCCAAGATCGCAGACCGTATCGGCATAAATAACCGATGCACCGCCGCCGGCGACCATGTTCCAGATAATGCCATCGGGGTTCAGCAGGGTGAGCTTCAGCGATGCCCCGGAGAGCGCATCGAGCTCACGGATCTTCATTTCTTCTGAGGTCAGTTTCTGACCGAAAGCAGCCGGAAACTCTATGTCTTCGCCCCAGAATTTATTGCAGCAGAATTCTGCCGTATCGTCGAGCTTGGCGACCATATCGAGGGGAACAATTTTGTTGCCGGCAATGGCGAACGGGTTGATTTCGAGATAAGCAAAATGCAGAGCCGCAAAATACTTGTACAGACCGCGGATAAAGCCTGCCACCATTTTTTTGCTCTTGCCAAGCACTGCCGGCAGAACCTTTTCAACGTTAACATCTTCTATGCCGCCAAGAATGGGAACTTTGATGACCACGACCTTATCCCAGTTTTCTTCGACGTTGATGCCGCCTTCAAGGGAAAAATAGATTTCGTCCCCTTCAGCAGTAGCTTTGATCGCGACATAGTATTCGGCTTCATGCGGAATGCAGGGCTCAATGAGAAAATGAGTCAGAGTGCCTTCTATTCCGTTAACAGTCTGCTTTTTGCCCATGCGTTCATCGATCCAGGCTTTGGTTTCGGCCAGATTTTTGTTCACAAGCACCAAACCATGTTTGCCGCGTTTACCGAACAACTGATCAGGCTTAGCTACCAGCTTATCGGTTTTCAACCAGGGATTGTCCTTTTTGAGTTGTGTCCAGTCGGTGTCTTTGTCAACCAGCACAATATGACCATCATAGCCGACGCTTTCTTCGCAGTAGTTATCAAGGTGTCTTGCAAGCATTCGTTTACCGTGATATTCACGGATTCCTCGTTGAGCCATTTTTATCTCTCCTGAAAAAAATTAAACAGGCAATGGATACCCTAAGGGTATATCCCTGTACCAAATCCTCTG
>CAZPCO010000376.1:0-1576 GCA_964585025.1 uncultured bacterium
CGGCAGAAACAATTTTGCCATCCCAGTTTCTGGCCTTATAGCTGAAGGTCGCCATCGTTAACCCTCCTTGAGACATCTAGTTGCAACAGTAAGAAATCGGGCAGGGTATACCCATTGAATTACAAAGCTATTCTTTATGTTAGCACACTACGCATCGGAAGAGTAGAGCAATTTTTTGAGTCTGAACTGAAATCTCTTTAAAACTGGACATGGAAAGCCTGATTGGAGTAGGATAAACGCATGAAAACTCTGATATTTGCCGAAAAACCATCTGTCGGAAAGGATATTGCCCGTATTCTTGGGGCAGGCCGGCGTGGTGAAGGCTTTCTTGAAGGCAACGACTACATCGTTACCTGGGGGTTTGGCCATCTGGTTGCAATCGGCCACCCGGAGGAACAGAACCCTGCCTGGAAGAAGTGGAGTCTGGACTCCCTGCCCATGCTGCCAAAAGACTGGAAACTCAGTGTGCTGCCATCGTCGAAACAGCAGTTCGACGGGGTTGCCCGGCTTTTGAACCGTAACGATGTCGGTATGGTAATAAATGCTGCTGACGCCGGACGTGAGGGCGAGCTTATTTTCAGGCTGGTTTACCAGCACGCTGGCTGCAGTAAACCATTCAAGCGGCTCTGGATATCCAGCATGACTGATGAGGCCATTAAGAATGGTTTCGAAGACCTCAGGCCAGGTGAAAAATATGACCCGCTGGCTCGTGCCGCCCTTTGTCGCAGCCGCGCCGACTGGCTGGTCGGCATGAATTTCACCCGGGCCTACACGCGCAAGCTCAACAGCATGTTTACCGTTGGCAGGGTTCAGACGCCTACTCTGGCAATGGTTGTTCGTCGTCATCTCGAGATTCAGAACTTCGTGCCACGCGACTATTGGGAAGTGAATGCCATCATGCAGGATTTTTCCGCTCTGTGGTTCAATCCTGATGCAGACGAATTCCCGAGTCGTATCGACAGTCATGAAAAGGCAAAAGAGCTTGCCGAAAGAATCAAGGGCCAACAGGCGGTCGTCAATAGTGCCAAAAAGACTGCTAAAAAACAACCGCCACCTTCACTTTACGATCTTACAACCCTGCAGCGTGATGCCAACTCGAAGTATTCGATGACGGCAGCCGACACTCTGGCTGTTTTGCAGAACCTCTACGAAAAGAAAAAGGTGGTCACCTATCCGAGAACCGACAGTCGTTACCTGTCTGACGATATTTTTCCAACCATCGAGAAGCGCCTGGCTGCTCTACCGCACGATTACTCCGAATGTCTTGAATGGTTGCGACAGAATCGGCCCCGCAAAGACAAGCGGGTGTTCGATAATTCGAAGGTTTCCGATCACCATGCGATTATTCCTACCGAAAAAAAGGCAGACACCAGCGGCTGGAGCACAGCCGAAAAGAATGTTTACGATCTGGTAGTCAGGCGCTTTCTCGCAGTATTTTATCCCGACCATCAGTATCTCTCGACGACGATTATCATAAAATCGGGGCCGGAACACTTCAAGGCCACCGGCAAAGTGGTGACCGAAGAGGGGTGGCGGGTGCTGTATAAGCGCCAGACTTCAGAAAAGGCCGGCGATG
>CAZPCO010000376.1:1586-3954 GCA_964585025.1 uncultured bacterium
GGTGGTGAAGATGAAGACAATGACCAGCCCCTTCCAGATTTGAAGAAGGGCGACAGTCGCCAGATAACTGATTCGACTCTGCTGACCCGCAAGACCAAGCCTCCGGCAGCTTACACTGAAGCGACTCTGCTGCAGGCGATGGAAACTGCCGGCAAGCTGGTTGAGAGCGAAGAGCTTCGCGAAGCCATGAAGGACAGCGGCCTGGGAACTCCTGCAACCCGGGCCGAAATAATTGAAAAGCTCATTAAAGTCGAGTATATGTTTCGTGACAAGAAGAAGCTGGTGCCAACTCCGAAGGGTATTCAACTCGTAGCCCTTGCAGCACCTGAAATAACGAGCCCTGAACTGACTGGCAGTTGGGAAAAACGCCTTGCCGACATTTCCCGCGGCTGCGATGATGATAATGATTTCATGAAAGGCATCACTGGATTTGTTGGCAATATTGTCGAACAGATCAAGGCCTCAGCGACCCTGCGGGCTGCTGCTCTGCCATATCAGTCACGACTGTCCGGCAATGTGAGCGAGAATCAGGCCGCAGCCGGAAAGCCACAGCCGCAGGCAAAAAATCCTGGACCACCTAAGACTGTTGCGACTTCCAGACCCGTTATTGCTCCCTGCCCGGCCTGCAATACCGGAGGGATAATCGAAGGCAGCCGTGGTTTCGGGTGCAATCGCTTCCGGGAAGGCTGCAGTTACGTGGTCTGGAAGGAGTTCTACGGCAAAAAAATATCTCAGGCTGCCATCGACAGTCTAATTGCCGGCAAATCAACCCGTTTGATAAAGGGCTTCAAGCTTGAAGACGGCCGCGTGGTTTCCGGGCGCCTGAAAATGAAAGCCGATCATTCCGGAGTCGAACTGGAAATCTGCGAAGAAAAATCTGCTGAAAAAGCGGGGCAGGGTGATTGATGGAACTTGCATATCGCTTTCTGATTTATATTCTGATTGCCAATGTCGGTTATATGATCTTTTCGCTCTATCGAAAGGGTTTCCGGCATTATTCCGGCTATATTTCCCAGCTGTTTTTTCTTCTTTGCCTGATGATCGTTCTGGTTGCCCGTGATGTCAGTGGTGGTGCTGCACTTGGCATTTCATTGGCAGGTATCGCGATTCTAATTCTGGTGCCGATCTTTTTACAGCGCCAGATCGATGGTCTGATGGCTGAAAACCGCATTTCAGAAATCGAACCATATGCCCGCTGGAAAGCAAATCTTGCCTGGAGCGAGCTGAACGTTCATATGCACGACATTGCCAGGCTTGCCGAAGAGCATGCAGAAGACCCACAGCGTCTCGAAAACGAACTTAGAGCGCTGCTCAGGCGTGGTGAACCTTATGATTCGATGACCCGGATTTTTCTTGGGCTCATTCATTTCAATAACCGCAATTTTGAAGGTCTTATACGTGATCTTCGCCATGAGGAGACGGATTTTTCGCAGCATTCCTTCGAGGAATTGCTTTATCTCGTCAGGGCCTATCTTGAAACCACCCGCTATGACGAAGCACTGGCGGCACAAATGGCTCTCGAAGGCAAGCTGAACGACGACGAAGATTCATCACCCGAAAAGCGCGCCAATCTGGTAATCAGCCGCATGATTTTTCTTGCCTTCATGGGATGGCTCGCTGAATTTGACAATCTGATGCAATCAGGCGAGGGTGGAATCGTGAATTTGCCACCGCAGTTACGTGAATTCTGGCATGGAGTCTGTATTTTCAATTCAGGAGATTTTGCGAACGGCGAGAAAACCATGGCCGGGGTTATGAAATCTCTCGGAGAACTGAAAGTTCCTGAAGACCAGAATCTGCAGGATGGCGATGCTGAGTTCGCTGAAGCAGATGAAGCAGGCGAAGCAATGCTGCCGTTCATGCGCAAGCGCTTTTTCTCGCTTATCGAAAACAAGGAATTTTTTGCATCCAGGGTGCTGCCGCATCTAGCGGAGAGCTACGTTCAGAACCGCACAAAATTCATGGAACTTGTTGGATCTGAAGCGGCGACTGCCGAGAAATTCGAGTTCAACGAAACTGTTTCCAGCATTCTTGGCTGGGTTACCATGGTGATCTCTACGGCGTTGATAATGCTTGTCAATGTTGAAGACGTCGTCAGTCTTATCGAAGTTGGTGCTAACAGTGCCTATCTTGTTAAAAATGGCGAGTATTTCCGTCTTTTCACCTATCAATTCATTCATATTGGCTGGCTGCACCTGATCATGAACCTGGTGGCTCTGAAATTTTTCGGGCCACCAGTTGAAACGCTTGCTGGCTGGCCTCTTTTTATCGGCATCTATTTCCTGTGTGGAATTTCTGGGGGAGCAGCAGCCGTTTATGCCGGTCAGCCTCTTTCTGCCGGGGCATCCGCAGCCGTTCTCGGGCTTCT
>CAZPCO010000377.1:0-3947 GCA_964585025.1 uncultured bacterium
TCGCTGACTCTTTCGATGGCCCGCATGGCCGTGAGACTGATCACCGAAGAACTTAACGTTCATTCGGCATATCATTGTCTAAAAGACCTCGAAGAGTATTTTCGCATAAACCTGCGGAGAAAACTCGGCGGTGATCTTGTTGCCATGCTTATCAACGTTGCAGAGCATAAATTGTTCTATTCAGGCTGCGGGAACATCAAAATCGTGTTGATAAACAGTCTCAATTCAAGCTTTTCGACCTTGCAGCTACCACACTGCGAACCTGGAAGCAGCGAATTTCATACCTGCGGCAGCCAGGAAACAGTTTTTGAGCCCGGAATGATCGCTTTCGCAGTCTCCCCGGTATTTTCAGACATATGCTGCAGTCGCCTGCCGGATCTTCTGCCCCTGATCACCAGCTGTGCAAAAGGTGGGGCATCTCTGCGCGACACGATGCAGGCTCAGGTCGAACAGGTGTGCAAGGGCAATCTGGCAGAATCTGCCAGCCTGATAATTGCTCATTATCTCCCGGATGAAGGAGGCAAGCCATGCAGCAGCTGAAAGAATTCTTCCGGGACGCCTTCTGTTCTTTCTTCGGTAACAGACTGGTCAGGTGGATTCTGGTAATAACCCTGACCTGGGGAGTTCCATCGACTATTTTCTGGGCGGGCCTGCACCTTTTCGTCGCCGACCGGGTCGCACACAATACTTCACTAACCGCCGAAGAAATCGAATCCGGTCTCGACAACCACATTTACGACAGCCTGCCGGCGCGCTTCTTCCATCCAAGAATCAGCGGGTTGTTCAAACAGCTCAAGGGGCTTCCCTCGAACAATGAAGGCCTTGAAAAAATTCTGGCCGGATTCGACCGCCAATGGCGTCCCGGTCTGATCGAAGTTTATCTGTTCAACGGCGAGGGCAAGGTTTTTCCCATTCGCGGCGCTCGACCGGAGCATGAACTTTTTTTCTCGCTGGCCAACTCTGATTACGAAAATGGGCCAATAGCCCCCGAGCAATTGAGCCAGGTCGGCACCCTTTTACCGGCACCCGACCTGATGCTTGGCCGTATTCGCGACCAGCGTGACAAGGTCGTCGAACTCGGCAACCCAGATCGCTACTCCCTGTGCTATTTCGACTTTGACCGGTCAATTAAAAACCGCTTCGTAGCGGGTATTCTCGCCTTCATTCATTACAGACATCTTCAGAAATCAGATATCCTGGCAAACACGGTTACGGCCAAAAATCCGGTTAATTATGGCTACATTGGCAATGATTGCATCAAATTGCCGCAAATTCTCGAAGGTATGGATGCCGAAAGTCTCAAGGCATATTACGAGCAGTATCCGACCAGCACTTTCAGTCTGGAAGGCAAATTGATCGGCATCAAACGACTCGATGAATACACTCTTCTGATCGGCGCTTATGAAATTCCACAGGCGCCGGTGGCTTTTTTATCGCTGCTCTTCCTGCTTTTTGTCGCAGCCAGCGTTATGTTTCTGCGTCTGAGCTACCGGGTCATGGTTCTGCAGATAAGATATCAGCACAACGTCCGGCAGCGACTGGTTGGTCTTTTTGCCCTGTCGTATGCTTTGCCGCTTATAGCGGCAGGGTTTCTCTCCTTTCAGTATCTGCGCGAATTGCGCCATTCTCTCATTCTTGAAGAACGACACAGCAACTACCGACGCCTGTCAGAAATCGACGCCGGGTTCACCCGATTCATCACTTCCAAGCTTCTTGAGTTCAGAACTTTTTCCCGGGAACTGCGCAATCAGGTTTCCCGGCCAGAAGAACTGGTAAACAGGCTGAAACAGCAATACACCGATTTTGTCGCCGACAATATCCATATGGTCTCGTCTGAGTCCGTCATCGTTTACTCAACAGACCTGACTTCCGCAGAGGTCAGACGCCACCGCAACAAAACCAGGGCCGAGCAGCAGAAAATTCTCGAAAGCTGGAAACTTCGCCATGCCAGCATCACCAGCCAGCATATCAAAGCGCTTTTTGACAGTCCTGCGAACGCCCAGGCAGAAGAACCAGAAAAATCCGAAGGGTACAAAGGATTCATCAAACTGATTGCCAGCACCGCTCTTGCTGCCATGGACTTTTACAACAACTCCCAGGGAATCACACTGCCGTTGAAGCGTTCGAGTACAAATCTGGTTGTCGATGCCATCATTGAATCAAATACCCATACCCTGTTTCAATCAGCAAGAACCAATATCTCACGATTCACCAATCTTCAAGGGCTCGACGAGATTTACCTCGGATATCTCGACGTTCTTCCAGGCCCGGCCGGCGAGGCCTGGTATGCTTTCACCATGCTCGTCGATCTCGCCAACTTCGAGCGGCAGTATTTTGAAAAGCTTTTTGGCGACCTGCGGGCCCGCAGCGAGATAATGAACCGGGTATTCCCCGAAGAAGACATTCGTGCCGTATCGATGCATCAGTATGCGGCCAATTTCCCTTCAATTCTAGAATTCAAAAATTTTGAATCGGTTATAAGACGCAGCGAAAGCGACTTTAAAACTTTCACCCAGAAAATGGAAGTAGACGGCCGCGAAAGCTATGTAAGTGTTCTGCGCGGTTCTTACCTGAAACATTACCTGCTGATAAGGGTTTCACCACTAGACAAACTCGAGCAGACCTTCCGCAAGCGCGTCAGCATTGTAATTATCATCTTCAGTGTCATACTCGTCATGGGTCTGGCTCTGGCCCGGCTGCTCACCAGACTTCTCATTCTGCCCATCAGCGATATCATGGTCGGAGTCAAGGCATTGGCCGAAAGAAACTACCAGCATCGAATTCCGGTTCGCTCGGCCAACGAGTTCGGAGTTCTCGCTCAGGCTTTTAACGAATCCGCCGAAATACTCAAAAATCTCACCATATCTGAGAAGATTCGCCGCCAGCTCTACCCTGATCTTGAATTCCGCTGCGGCAGTTACCTGATCTCTACTGCCAACTCCAACTCACGCATCATTCTCAGCGATTTCTTCGATTTTATTCCTCTCAAACAAGGCACCTACGCAATTATCCTGGCTGAGGTTTCCGGAAATGATATTTCCGCCGCCTATCTGACCGCAATGCTGAAAACCTCCTTCACTCTGCTTTGCCCCAGCTTTCCGTTCAGCCCGGAACTGATTCTTGAAAAACTCAACCAGATCTTTCTGCCCTATTATCAGAAGGGGCATATGACAACCTGCATGATCGGCATCATCGATCCGACCAACGATGTCATGATCTGTGCCAATGCCGGGCAATCATACCCGATCAGTATTGCCGAAAAGACCGGCGAAAAGATGTTTGTCAGCCTGCCCTCGGCCCCCCTCGGAATCAGTCCTGAAACGAAGTTTCGCAAACACGAGATCAGTCTCGACAAGCGCATGGTAATTCTCTATTCAGATGGAGCCGTCAACCTGCTGGATCGCAACGGCGAGCGTCTCGGGCACGAAGCCTTTCTTGAAATCGTTCAGCAGAGCCTGAAGTCTGATCACCGCAATCCTTCGGATGAAATTCTCAGAAGACTCAATGAAGTTTCAATGCATCTGCCATGGCGTGACGATATCACCATCATGTGCATTCAGAACCGCATCTGATAAACCGCCCGCCAGCATGAAAGTGACGTCCAGGGCGTCGCTACCCTCGTTGAAACTGTCTCTAATTTATGACTGTAATTACGGGCGCAGAGAAACAATACCGGCCATTCAGTCGAGACTGCTTCGTCGCCCTGCTCCTCGCAGTGACAGACTTTGTCATCATCTGGACTTCGTGGCGAACCCCTGAAGATAGACGATTGCCTTCCGGGCCATGGCTTTATCAGCTTCGGTGGCAATACGGAAAAATTCGCGCAACGGTTCGATATAAACCGGGTTCTTCTGATATGACATTGCCAGTATCGTTTTGCTGCGCACTTCAAGCGAGTCATCGTGCAGCATCTTTTTCAGCAGTTCTTCCACTGCATTGCCTTTCAT
>CAZPCO010000378.1:0-3942 GCA_964585025.1 uncultured bacterium
AACATAGCCGGTTTTTGGTGAGGAAATCTTATACCAGGCGCCGTCGGTTGCTTCGATCTGAACAGTGGTTCCATTTGGCACGTAGCCCAGAATTTTGCTGTTGCCACCTGCTCCTTCACGCACCAGCAGACAGCCATTATAAGGCTCTTCGACCGGCACATTTTCGACCACGCCTTGTCTTGGGGCGCTCAATTCGGCCGCGTTCAGGACGCCAGAAAAAATCAGGCCACAGAAGAGCAAAAACGTCGTAGCTGAACTCATTTTCATGCTGCCAGTTTTCCTTTCAGTTCATTTATCACCAAGCAGAGAGGCTTCGACATACTCTTTGCCGATTGCGGTAATCTTAACACGACCGTTGAAATGATCGTTTTTTCTTTCTTCAGGTTTTTTGCTGCATCTGATGAGAATTTTTCGCTGCAGTGCCGGGCTGAGAATCATCAGGCAATCGGCGCGCACCTCATCGACTTTGCCGAAAACCGTTCGTTCTTCTCCGGTGATGGGTGGTCTGGACAAAGCTGCAAATCTCTGCATTGCTGGAGGAGCTTGATCGCGGACTGGAGGTGGGGCAAAAGACTCTTCGGTGGAAGGACGCATCATTATGGCGACAAGAATGAGCAGGCCGGCCATTATCGCCAATTTGTGCCCATGAGAAAGAGATCGCCAGGCCGGATGTTTTCGGATTATGCTTTCAAGCGTATTCCGGCTAAATGCCGGCGCTGTTACCGTGTTTACAAGTCTGGAATTTATTTTCGGCGCCAGGTTGGCAAGGATATTGGTGATTTCAGGTGAGCTGTCCTCTGCAATGACGGAAATGGTCATACCGAGTTCCTCAGGGTTGATCAGTTCCAGGCAATGGATCGCTGACAGACGGATCTCTGCCTGTTGATGCCGCAGGAGTGCCGTGACTGGTGCCGAAAATGAGGCCATGCCGGTTTTTCCTATAAACGCAAGCACTGCCGGCAATATCTCCGGCTTCCATGCATGCCAGTGGCGGTTCTGCAGCAGCGATGCCGCAAGCTTTGCTGACCGGTCAGGCAGAGCGATGAGCCCGGCGGCGATTGCGGTCCAGTCTGGTTGGGGTCTGGCCAGATTCTTTTGCAAAACAGCAACAGGTGAATACTGTTTGCTGGCGGTAAGTTCCTTCCTTCTCAGGCAGGCTTCGATATAAAATCTGATAAAATCGTTCTTTTCACGTTCAAGAATCTTTTCTGCCCGGCATTCACTCAATAAATCGGCTTCGATAAGCTCTCTGATCTGATCCAGGCGATTTAGAGCTGTTGCTTCGGCAAATTTTGCGGCAAAAACTTCATCTTCAGATGGTGAAATGTTTGCAGGCGCAGAATCAGAAGACTCATGCCTGGTTTCAATATTGGCAATCGCCTCGGCAGCGGCCCTGTTGACCATGACGTTTTCGAGCATGAAATCGTGATTATCTCTGCATTTGTCTGCAAGCTGGGAAAAATCGAGCTGGTAGCGGGCGCAGAATTTTTTGAGATATTCTTCGCGGGCCGGGTGCCCTTCTGGGAACTGCAGAGATTCCTTGAGCATTTCAGTAAGACTGGCAGAATCGAGTGGCTGTGGAAATTGCCCGTAAAAATATTCGAGAAGTATGCTGTCAGTTTCTCGAGCGAAGATTTTCAGCATCAACGGCAGCGCAAAGGCCCTTTCCATAAGTGATAGAACCATGAACCCCGTTTTGCGGCGTTGCGCTGATGACGAAAATACATACTGTTCAAGCAGTTTTTCTGCCTGTGTGGGCGAGATTCTTGTCAAGGCAGACAGTGCGGCAACCTGAACATTGAGTGAAGGCGACCTCAGTAGTCGTGGCAGGCTGGGCCGCAGAAACTCAGGTTCAAGAACGGCAAGGTTTTCGGTCATAGCTATCAATATCGGGCCGGGCAAATCGGTGCTGAATGATTTCTTGAGCCAGACTGTTGCAGCAGCCGGATCGGCAGCTACTCTTTCCCTGATTGCTCTGGCCTGCTGGTCTGGGTCCGAATCCTGTTTTCGGCACCCATGAAGCTTCTGCCTGGCTGCATCGAGCAGGCGCTGAACCTCGGTTTCAGGTTGGGTATCGACTATTCCGGCTCGGACGAGAAAATCAACCTGATTAGCCAAAACCTGTCTGATAATCGGTGATTTGTCGTCGCTGGCGGTAACGGCAATTGACGCGGTTACGGCAGCTACTTCAGGGTCTGGGTTGACGATCAGAATATTGCCGGCCTGCAATAGCAGAACCGGCGATGTTTCCTTGATCATGAAGCGTAGAATTTCGAGCTTGATCGCGTCAAAGGGAAGAAAGAACGCATTGGCGAGCGCGGCTCTTCGATCGTCTATCAGTTCAGAATTGAGCATTGCGGCCAGATGCCGTGGGGCTTCGTCTGGATACCAGCGGTGCAGCAATCTGATCGCCCGTGAGCGGATTCCGGGGGACTGGTTACTCAGAAGAGGCAGAAGCATGTCTTTGAGGCAATCGGGTTGAATGCGTGCCAGAGCTTCAATGGCCAGAGACATAACTACTGGATTTTTATCTGAGCACCATCTGACAAGCAACCGGTTATCATCGGTGTTGCCATGTCTCTGATAGAACTGCACGAGCATCGGCAGAAGACTTTCCGGCAAGCCCGCAATCTCTAATTTTCTTATGTGCGGCAGAATTTCCGATGCAGTCTGTCGGCTGATCCGGTGCAGGGTGTAAAACAAACCAACCCAGTCGATATCTTGCTTCTGCAGCAAGGCAATGATTGATTGAGCGGTTGGTTCAGAACGACAGGCCTGAGAATCTGCCAGCCAGGTAAGATACAGTCTGAGAGCCGGGTCGGTTTCGTTCCGGGCAGCCGTTTTGAGTTGCTGACCAAGCCCTGGCTCATCCTTGCGGTCATGCAGCGTCAAAATTGCGTACAGTCGGGTCGGCAGGTCTTCTGCCGCCAGATTGCCGATCAATGCATCAATTGCTGCCAAATTCAAAGTTCCAGTTCAGAAATTTAGAAGAAGCTTCCCAGGGTAATCTTGATGAGCATCATTACCTGACTGATGATATCGTCGATCTCTTTCTGGGAAAGCTGGCCGGACTGGCCGTTGTCTGCTGGTGCCGTGCCGGTTCCGCCTGTCGTGGCAGGTGGTTTTGCGGAACCGCTGTTATTGGAAGTCTGCGGTTTTGTAGTTGCGCTTCCGGTAGTTGAAGGCTTCTGAGTTGACGGTATCTGAACCTGGGTGTTGCCGGTCTGCGGCTGAGGAGTTGAACCCATGGCTTCAGCCACGGAATACAATATCGAAATATCACTGATTTTGCGGGTTCTGAATTTGATGGATTCGACGCCCTGATTGCCATCGATGGTTTCTACTGTATTGCCACTGACTGACTTGACTATGCAATGATGATTGAGAGGTTTTTCAGGATCTTTATCTTTTATGATGACGATATCGCCTGCAGCCAGAAGATTTGTCTGGCCGCGATATTTGCATCCGACGACTCTGGTGTTCCAGTGAACGGGCAGTCCGGCGCTTCGCCATGCCCAGACACAGAAGATGCCGCACCAGTCATTGACTTTTTTGCCGACGCCTTTGATATCGGCCATCCACCAGGAGCGATCCTTTTCGAGATCGTTGATTTTGTAGGCTACTTCGTAGAATTTTTTGAGATTCTGCCAGCCGATTTTATAACCATCGTCACCCTTTTTGTCTACGACTGTACCGACCATACTGCCGGCAAGTTCGACAATTCTTCGGCGCATTGCTTCAAGATCACTGGCGGGCTCAGCTGCCGGTGCTTCCTGAGCTGGAGTCTGGGGCTCCACAGCCGGTTCAGTGACAGGCCCGGCTACGTCAGGTCTGGCTTCGATTATTTCATCGAGAGATTGAGCCGTTAACTGGCTGCAGAACGCAGCCAACAGCAAAAAGAGGCACATAAGGGCAGTTCTAAAACAGCTGGTTTTCATTTCC
>CAZPCO010000379.1:0-1420 GCA_964585025.1 uncultured bacterium
GAGAATCCAGATGGTGCCGCGGTCATCCTTTTTTCTGATCAGGCGGCCGAAGCCCTGCTTGAGCTTGATGGCGGCCATCGGCAGCTGGTAATCTTTAAAAGCGTTACCACCTTCCGCCTTGATTTTTTCATTGCGCGCCTCGAGTACCGGGTCATTCGGAGTCGCGAACGGCAGGCGGGTAATGATCAGGTTGCGCAGAGCCGACCCGGGAATATCGACGCCTTCCCAGAAACTGTCGGTAGCGAAAAGCACGGCGTTTCCATCTTCTTTGAAAAGTTCAAGCAGATGGTGTCTTTCAAGCTCGCCCTGCTTGTAGCATTCGAGGCCCTCGGCTGCCAGACGCGGCGACAGGCTGGTGTAAAACTGATTGAGATGGCCGTAAGAGGTGCATAACACCAGAGCCCCGCCGCCTGAACCAGAAATAATTTCAAAAAGCGGGTCAGAGACTCTTTCGGCAAAGACCGGGCTGGCCGGGTCGGGAATATCGGTCGGAATAAACAGTCTTGCCTGTTGGTTATAATCGAATGGCGAAGGGAAACGGCCTTCGATAGGACGCGGCGCGAGCTCATCGCTGTCGAGACCGAGCCGGCTTCGAATGAACGAGAAGTCATGGGCGGTGGTCATGGTGCCTGAAACCAGCACCGTACAAGGAATTTTCTTGAAGCAGTATTCAAGCATCGGCTTCGAAACTTCGATCGGCAGCGAATGAAAAGCCGGGTAAACGGCGTTGCGGCGAAATGCGGCGGTGAAGAAATGCACAAAAATTTCGCGATCGGCGGCGGCGATATCGAAAAGAATGTTGACGCCGCCGGCGGTTTCATCGAGGCGGGTGGCATAAGAATTCAGTTCGGTGACCGGCAGCTCGAAACATTCAGTTTCTTCAGACTCGTCTTCGCCGAGCAATGATGTGAGCTTGCGGGCGGTTTTGCGCATACGCGCAGCCAGGCGTTTGCATTCATCCCGCAGTTTAAAGGCAAAATGCACCAGCGCACTGAATTCGCCGCGCTTTTCTTCGCGCTCGCCGATACGCAGACGATATTCGCCAAACTGTGCTTTTGCCGGATCGGTAATGAATGCAGTGACGGCATCGAATAGACTGCGGCTCAGATCACCGATTTCAAGGCGAGCTGGAATCATTTCTTCTGATATTTCCTGGAGCAGGGCGGCGCGGTTTTCGACCGAAAAATTACCGCGGCCAAACGAGATCAGTGAATACAAGGTCGCGAGAGTGCCTTGTTCGCGTCGGCCCCGTTTCTGGTAGATTTTGTTGAGAGCGCGCTGCACCCCGATCGAAGTGGTGCGGAAGCCAAAATGTTTCGTTGCGGTTTCTTCGAGGTTGTGAGCCTCATCGAGAATGACGACCCGGCAGGCCGGAATCACCGCAGTCTGGCTGTATTCGGCCGTGTCAGCACGCAAAGCC
>CAZPCO010000379.1:1430-3923 GCA_964585025.1 uncultured bacterium
CCAGATCGGCAAACAAAAGGTGGTGGTTGACTACGAGAATATCTGCTTCTGAGGCGTAACGGCGCGAGGTATAAAAAAAACAGTCATTGTATTCGCTGCATTTGATGCCCGGGCAACTGTCTTTATCGCAGCAGACTTTTTCCCAGAGAGATTCGACCGGCACCCAGTTCAGGTCACTCAGCGAACCATCGCTGGTGTTTTCCGCCCAGGAAACAAGGCGGTTGAACTGCTCGAATTCGTCGTGTTCGAGCAGAAATTCGCCTTCAGACGCCGCCAGTGCCTCACGAATGCGACGCAGACAGATATAGTTGCGCCGACCTTTTACCAGGCAGTATTTGAAAGGAAATTTAAGAATGGAAGCCAGAAAAGGCAGGTCTTTGTTGACCAGCTGGTGTTGCAGATTGATGGTATTCGTCGAGATTCCGACGCGGCAGCGGTTTTTTACTGCATAATGCACGGCCGGAATCAGGTAAGCCATGCTTTTGCCGATGCCGGTTTCGCCTTCGAGCAGGGCGTGGCAGGGCTTGTTCATCGCTTCGATGATTTTTTCCATGAGATGCTTCTGACCGGTGCGTTCTTCGAAATTGTCGAGACGGCGGGCGATGGCGCCGCCTCTGGTAATGAATGCCGTCATTTCGGCGGCATCTAGCTGCTGAGTCTGTTTCTCAATAAACGGCTCGACGACGACATAGAATTCACTGCAGTCGTTGTTGTGTATGGCGAAACCGATACCCGACTTCCCGCAGAGTGAGGCCACCGAAAGATCGGCATCTGAAGGCATCAGGTCGCCGGATGGGTGATTATGCAGCATAACGTCACCGGGTCGCAGACTGCGCACGATTGCCGGGGCGGAATCTTCGTTGCCGCGCGCGAGAATGCGCACGTTATCCCAGCTTCTGTCGGAACGGCAGGTGGCGGCGCTCAGCACTTCGTTGCCGTGCGCTTCGGCGATCGCTGCAATCAGCACCTGACTGTCGGCGGCGGCAAGATTGACCGCGGTAGCCGGCGCGGTTTTCTTTTTACGGGGGGTTGGCATGCCGTGCATTGTATGGTGCCTCAAAAAGTTTGTCAATAACCCTTCGGGAAAAAAAGTCATGCTTGACCTGTTGCGGCTTTAGAGGCATAATGGCGCGGTGAAACTTTAAATCAAACAAGAGGAGAGATGTACATGGCAAAACTCGTAGGCAACGTTCTTATCGCCCAGGGCGGCGGTCCGACCGCGGTTATCAACCAGAGCCTGGTAGGTGCAGTTCTCGAATCAAGAAAGTTCCCCGAAGTTGACCGTGTTTATGGCGCTTTGCATGGCGTCAGAGGCATCATCGAAGAAAATTTCATCGACCTGACTCAGGCAACGACTCACAACCTCGAACGTGTGGCCTGCAGCCCGAGTTCGGCACTGCTTTCGACTCGAGACAAGCCTGATGCCGACTATTGCGAAAAGATTTTCAAAGTGTGCATGAAGCACAATGTCAGATATTTCTTCTACAACGGCGGCAACGATTCTGCTGATGCGGTGCGGATTGTCAACGACAACGCCGCCGCTGCCGGCTACGAACTGCGCTGTATTCATATTCCGAAGACCATCGATAACGACCTGCGCGTTACCGACCATTGCCCGGGCTATGGCTCGGCTGCCAAATTCGTCGCTTCAGCTTTTGCCGGCGTTAATCTCGATAACCGTGCTCTGCCCGGCGTCTACATAGGCGTCGTCATGGGCCGCAACGCCGGCTTTCTGACCGCCTCGGCCGCCTTCGCCCAGAAGTATGAAGACGACGGCCCGCACCTCATTTACATGCCCGAAAGAGCTTTCGACACTGAAGCTTTCCTCAAGGATGTCGATGATGTCTACCGCCGTTTCGGCCGCTGCGTTATCGCGGTGTCTGAAGGTATCGTCGGTGTTGACGGCAAACCGATCATTTCACAGCTGATCGGCGACGCCGAAAAAGATGCACACGGCAACGTGCAGCTCTCAGGCACCGGCGCGCTCGGCGATGCGCTCGGCAAGGTCATCAAGGACCGCCTTAAAATCAAACGCGTCCGTTCGGATACCTTTGGTTATCTGCAGAGAAGTTTCCTCGGCATCGTATCTGAAGTCGACCAGGCCGAAGCCCGTGAAGTCGGCGAGAAAGCAGCCCAGTTTGCTGTCTGGAATAACGTTGACGGCTCGGTCGCCATCCGCAGAACCGGTGACTACTCGGTAGATTATTTCCTGACTCCGCTGGCCAGCGTTGCCCGCGAAACCAAGTCGATGCCGCGCACCTTCATCAATGAAGCCGGCAACGGCGTCACCACCGACTTCCTCAACTATGCCCGGCCTCTGCTTGGCAATATGCCCAGCTATGAACGCCTGCAGTGCCCGGCTGTTCCGAAAAAGTAAGTCGCAGTGAAAGATAAACTCAGAAGAATAATAGCAGATGTCGAAGGTCTGACCGGCAACGGTCAGGCCTTTATTTCCGTAGACGGGCGCGAAGTCAGACTCAATGGCTTTCTGCC
>CAZPCO010000380.1:0-1622 GCA_964585025.1 uncultured bacterium
GCAACAAGTTTTCCGTCTGAACCGATCAACGCAACGACACGATCGAGCATATTGCGTGCGGCTTTGCGGGTAAAAGTCAGCAAAAGAATGCTGCCGGGATTGACGCCGCATTCAATCATACGGGCAACACGGTAAATCAGGGTTCGGGTTTTTCCTGAACCGGCTCCGGCGATGCATAACATCGGGCCGTTGAATTCACATACGGCTTCCAGCTGCTGCGCATTCAATTCACTGTCATAAGCGATGCGGAACCTGGGCGGCACTGGAGCCAGCTTCCCAAGACTGAAAGTACGCGTCATCAGAGCACCGTATCCTTAATCCAGTCAAGGTAATCCTGGTTTCCATAAATAACCGGCAGGGCCAGAAATTCGAATACTTCATACGGGTGAAGAGATTTAATTCTTAACTCAAGTTTTTGTAGCATAGCAACGGTTGTTTTAATCAGCATCAGTGTTTCTGAAGCAGCTTCCTGGGTATTTTTCCAGATAAATACCGATGTGCAGCCGGCGGTAAGGCTTGCACAGGCGCATAGTCGCTCTGAAACCAGAATATCAGCTATCCTGCGGCCGGTTTCCATGTCAGGCAAAGTAACAAAAACCATGCAGTAGTCGGTCATAACAACTCCTGAAAGTCTGAATTCTGCCGCTAAACTAAACTATTACGGCCAGAAAGTCGATAGCTTTGGTAGAACTCATTGCAATTCTGGAGCAAAGAAAATGACCACACTTCCATTGTTTCTGGCCACCGTGTTCAGCATTTTTCTCTCGCTTGAATTCAACGCTGATCAGTAATCAGATAAAAGAAGCCGCCTCGACAAACCTGCGAGGCGGCTTCTTTTATTTTACTTCGGTTCCGGGGTAATAAAAGTTCAGAATCTGGTTGACCTTTACATTCTTTCTGGCAAGACCGTCGGCGCCATAAAGGCAAAGGCCGACACCGTCACCCTGACCCATGCCGCGAAATACAATACTGCGCCGCAGGTTTTCAATATTGAACTTCATACTTTTAATGCTGTTCGGGCCGAAATGTTCCTGAAGTTTTGCCAGGAATTCTGCGCCATTGATGCTTTTCGGTTTTTTCCCGCGCAGAAGAACTTTGCTGATTCTGCCGTTTGCATCGACTTTTTCCGGTTCCCAGGCGGCAATAATGCGATCAGCGCCTGCAGCAAAGGAGACCGAAAGAAAATCAAGAATCTCAGGTTTCTGAAGCTCGATTATCCAGTGAAAGCTTGGGCTGTGAAAGCAGTTTTCAGAACCTTTTCCCTCAAAAATATCGTCATGAGCCGGGTGATATGGTTCGTCATCTGTCGAATAAATCTCTTTGGCCGATGATATCCGGCCGCCGCAGGTATGTTGATAGCGCGGCATTATCGACTTGCCTTTGTAGTAGAGAGTCTGATTAGCCATCATTGTAGTCAGAATATCAATCAGTTCACGGTTATATCCACACCCGTCAAATGGCAGACTGCGATTGTCGTCACTCAATTCATAGAGGGAATTGCCTTCCTGAGGGTGTTCTTTGAGATATTTCAGAGCTGAACGTATCACGATGATCATGGCTTTGATAACTTCAGGTTCATTCGAGAAACAGATTCTCGAAACGCTGGCAATAATGAACTGCCG
>CAZPCO010000380.1:1632-3895 GCA_964585025.1 uncultured bacterium
GAACCGTTATACTGTTAACGACCAGAAGGCTTGTGCCTTCAAAATGAATTTCGACATTACCCTGAAAAATCATCGGTTGATGCCCGGGTATCTCGATGCTGAGCAGTTCTCCGCCAGAAACGAAAATCTGCCCGTAACCCTTGTCGAGGTCCTTATCGGTCGAAAGACGTGCGACCAGGCCTTTTGGAATAAGCATGATCGACGCATCTTCACCTTCGGTTAGAATTTCAGTCGCGGTCGCCACTGGTTCAGTTGCCGATGCCAGCCGGGTTCCAACCGTTTTTAGAGATGGGTTCCCCGGCCTGAATTGAAGATGCCAGTTGCCGCTGAAGCTTTGCAGGCGCATGGTCGTGAAAATTTCGTGCCTGCCGATCGCGACCCTGATCATCTGGTCGTCGAATCCTTCACCATGCAGGGCCGGCAGCGAGAGCACAAAAAACAACAGAAAGACTTTAAAAACAACTTTAATTTTCATATGCAAAACCTTGGGAATTATATTTATTCCGAATAATTTGATCAAATTACCTAAACCTCGACATACCAAAGCGTAAAATCCTGATCGCCAAAAGTGGAAAATTAAGTAGATGCCTGAAAAGGCTGCGCGACCATGGAAAAGGTCGGCAAAGCCTGACAACGGCAGGGCTGTGCCGGACGTAAAATGAATTGGCGAATCTCCCGGTTTGTGAGGTCAGAAGAAATTCACGTCTGAACCAGCGAAATTCATTGAGAACACCTGGTTGATCGCTGAAGGCAAAAGATGCGAGAAAACAGAGATTGCTAGTGCCCGCATTATCAAACGTCGTTATGAACTTGGGGTCGAGAATGTAAATCATTGACTTGGTTTTGAAGGCTTCTTCTTCGTCGCCCAGATATTTCAGAGTTGTATAATACTTGTCCAGGAGGTCCAGATTCTCAGGGTTCAGCGCCAGAGCTCTCTGCAGACCGATCCTCGCCTTTTTGAAGTGCGGAAGCCCGAGACTCGGCCCCATGGCCACAGCTTTGGCCAGATAGACGTCGCCGGCCTTTACCAGTAGTTTGTAGCGCAGCTCGTTCAGATCGTTCTTGGCATCTTTTAGCTCGAACAGGTTCGTTCCTTCGCGTTCTGCCTCGAACATGACCTTGTCAACTTCCTTGAACCTGCGTAAATGCCCAAGTGCCCGAGCTTTCAAAAGCAGAAGCAGAACGTTGATCCGGTGCGATAGATGCAGCCGGTCAACTTCAGCAACCACTTCCTCATATTTTTTCTGATTGAGTAATTCTCTGACCCGGTTCAGCGTATCAGCTTCAACATCGACTTCCCGGCTGATTTTTTCAGTGCCAGGCTCGGGGGGTATCAGGTCAGACTTTGGAAATTCCAGGTGTCGCAGGTCTGGCTTCTTGGCATCGATCTGCTTCTGAACTTCCGCCAGTTTCTCAGTTTCATGCAGAAAGGTGTAACAGTTTTTAAGACCATTAAGAGCTACCAGATTGCCGGGCTGGATGGCGATCGCTTTTTCAAAACATTTGAGTGCTTTATTGGTGATGCCATTGAGGAT
The DNA here is from genome assembly GCA_964585025.1 of uncultured bacterium. GTDB lineage: Bacteria > Muiribacteriota > Ozemobacteria > Ozemobacterales > Ozemobacteraceae > Rifleibacterium. The sequence goes on from CAZPCO010000380.1 coordinate 3,168, forward strand.
TTTTTCGTTTTCGCCACGCATCTTCTCGCGCGATAATGAATCTGATCGTCTTAGGCTGTCATCAAAACGATTGTTGGTGTCTTCGCGTTCAAAAAGAAAGTTGTTGCCCTGGAGAACCAGGCTGTCGACATAGAGTTTGCCGGCACTTTCGAGCAGTGTCTGATGGTCGGGGTCATTCGGATACCATTTTGAGGTTTCAACCAGCATTTCATAGCCGGTTTCAAAAAGATTCAGGCGGTTCAGCTCAAGAAAAAAGGTATTGATGAATTCGACGTCAGCCGGATTTTCGTCGGTGAAATATTTGTAAAACAATTTTGTCGCATTCGTAATTTCACGATTGCGGGTAAATGTTACTATTTTTCGCTTGGTTTCGAGGACTTTTCTATCAGCCATATGGAATTATGGCATTAAAATATCATAAATCAGGCTTCTTGGCACAGATTTTAGTGGCGAAAGAAAAAGTCTGAAAAAATAGAAAAACCCGGAATTTCCGGGTTTTGCAGCATCCACGGCCGTATTATCTCGGACGCGTCACGGCCTTTTCTCTGGTATTCCGACCATAGAAAGAAAGATCGCGTATCCTGTCACGACGCAGATACTTATGCAGCATGACAGCACGACTGAAGATAAAGACAATGGTGCCACAGATAAGACCTCCAAGAAATCCTGCAACTAAAACATTATGGTTCAAAATTCCTACCCCCGTTTCAATGTTTTGCGGTATCTTT
>CAZPCO010000381.1:0-2763 GCA_964585025.1 uncultured bacterium
CACCATCGCCATTATGACGGGCAACGTTTGATTTTCGGTGTTGGTAAGAAGAACGAGCGCGCCGAGAAATTCATTCCAGGAGGTCAGAAAGGCAAAGATGGAGACAGTGACGATTCCCGGCAACGTCAGATTCAACATGATGCGGCGAAGCATGGAAAAGGTGGTGCAGCCGTCGATGCGGGCGGCTTCCTCGATATCGGCGGGAACGGCGTCGAAGGCGTTTCGCATCATGAACACGGAAAACGGTAGCTGCAATGTCGTATAGACAAGGGCCAAACCCAAAAGGCTGTTTTGCAGATGCAGTTTTGTAAGAAGAAGAAACAACGGTGTAATGATGGACTGAAACGGCACCATCATGGTGAGCATTATCATCATGAACAGCGTGTTCTTGAGTGGAAAGTTGAAGAAAGCGAACGCATAGGCCGATAACGATGCAAAAAACAGGGAAACGGCGGTAACCGTAATAGAAACGAAGATGGTGTTGAGAAAGAACCTGTAGAATGGCTGGGCTTTCAGGGCAAAGAGATAGTTATCGAGCCATTGAAAGGGTGCCCGAATCTTGGGGTTGCGTTCAGCGGCCGGTTTTGCCTGCTCGGCTTCCCAGGCCTGGGCTTCGTTCTGTTTGCGGGTAATGCGACTGGTTTCCTCTTCGCCATTCAGGAATGAAGGGCGGGCGAGGTCGGGCAGCAGAACGATTTTTTTGCTGGTCGACAATATTTCATCCTGGCTTTTGAACGACGTGGTGATCATCCAGATGAAGGGGAACAGCATAAAAATGGAGCCAAGAATCAACAGGGTATGAACTGGAACATGCTCAGGGTGTTTTGACATGATTATCGTTTCCTCGTCATGAATAATGCACTTTCTTTTCAAGATACAGCTTGTTGAAAAGGGTGCAGGCGAAGATGATCACGAACAGTACGAATGCAGCTGCAAGGGCATAGCCAAATTCAAACTGTTCGAAGGCTTTGCGGTAGAGATAATAGACGACAACCATAGTGCTTTTGAGCGGGCCGCCGCGTGGGGTCATCATGTAAACCTGACTGAAAACCTGGAATGAACCGATGACCGAAATGGTGAAAATGAAGAAGGTGGTTGGTGAAAGCAACGGCCAGGTGATGTGCCTGAACTGCTGCCAGCGGCTTGCGCCGTCGATACGGGCGGCTTCGTAAAGATGCCGCGGAATGTTCTGCAGGCCGGCGAGAAAAATGATGACGTTATGACCGAGGCCTTTCCAGACGCTCATGAATATGATGGCCGGCATGGCCCAGCTCGGATCCTGGAGCCAGGAACGTGGATCGATGCTGAAGATGTCGAGAATCTTGTTCAACAGACCGAAATCTGGGTGGTAAATGAAGTTCCAGACGATGGCAACGGCGTTGATTGAAGTAATTACCGGAATGAAATAAATCGTGCGGTAAATACCAATACAGGAAATCGGGTTGTTCAGCAACATGGCGATGATCAACGAAAAAATGATCGAAAGCGGCACACTGACGGCTGCGTAATAAATGGTGTTCCAGAGAGATTTGTAAAACAGAGGATCGTCAAGGAGGCGTGAATAGTTTCCAGCACCTACCCATTCGGGCTGACCGATCAAATCCCACTCGTAAAAGCTTACCGCCAGCGAATAAAAAATGGGGAACACATGAAAAACCAGTAGAATCAATACCACCGGCATCAGATACAGATACGCTCCCCAGTCCTGTTTGCGTTTATTTGCCATTGCTCATGTCCTGACTGTAGAAATGGAGAGCGGGCGCAGCCGCATGGCAGCGCCCGCTCTGATGATTATCTGCGTGATCTGGCGGCCGGAGTTGTTTTGCCGGCGAGCATTTTCATCAGATTGTCGTATACTCTCGGGGTTTCGTGTTCGAAGGGGGGTGGGCCTGGCTGCGCCATGTTGATGTCGCTGTCAGGATACTGATAGTCGGTGAAGTTGCAGCAGCCGACCAGAACCAGAGTGCCCTTGACGATCTTTTCGATACCCATCAGAGGAATCGGAATATCGCGGGGATAGCTTACGGCTGGAGTCCTGGGATCGCCATCCTTGTTGAATGTATCGTTGTCGCCGGTCAGGAGAATTTCAACACCGGCTTCTTCGGTCAGGGGGCGGTTGTTTCTGTCGATCAGTGAGCAGCTGCCCCAGGTGATGACGGTTTTTACACCTTCATTGACCGGGTGACCCTTTTTGAGCACATGAGCCAGGACACCCCAGGGTTTGTTGGTTTTGTTGGTCGGATCGTGAACCTGATCGTCATTGAAGCGCATGACAGCACCAAGTTTGGCGAGAATGTTGTTCATGGTAGCCGTTCCGCGCAGCTTCGATGAATCCCAGGCAGCGCCCATGACCAGGTTGCCGCCTTCCATGAACCAGTCTGCCACAGCGGTGGCTTCGTTGTCGATGAATTTGAGGCTTGGATCGGGGATCATCAGGATGCCGAAATTCTTCAGCATTTCAGGTCTGATGAGGTTGAGAGTGTAATAAACCTTCAGACCATTTTTGACCATGTGGCGTTCGAAAGTTTCCATCTTGTCGGATGAGGCATTGCCGTGAGCAGCGTCAACCAGAATGTTGATCGCCTTTTCTTCGGCCCTGGCTTCATTGTAGAAAGCTACATGCCGGGAGGGAATGCGCTTTGATGGAGTCTGACCAGTCACCCAGGTCATCGCGTTGTAGGCGATCTGGGGGTGTGAAAACATGAAAGAATCATAGCTGTCGTGCAGTTTGTTCTTACCGCCGCTGCCGGTGCCATCGTCAAA
>CAZPCO010000381.1:2773-3892 GCA_964585025.1 uncultured bacterium
ACGGCCGCTGCCAGCTTCAGCAGCTACCATATAAGGGGTTTTGGCAATGCGGCTGTCGATCAGACCAACGGCTTTAGCGCCTTCGGCTTCGACGATGTCGAAGGTCGAACCGGCCCAGATGCCGACCGACTTGAAACCGAACATTGCAGGGTGTTCCTGATTGATGGTGCCGGCAACCGGTGCTTCATAAACCATATTGCCTTTGAATTTGAACCCGAATTTCGGGCAGAATTCATTGAGAGCGCGCACAGCATCCCAGCCGTCGTTATCGCGGTCAGCATCGCCGTGATCGCCAACGATGAACAGACCACCGCCGTTTTTGACGAAATCGACGATCAGGTCACATTCTGCTTTGGAATATGGATTGTTGGGTTCGGCAAGAATAAGCCCGTCGTAGTCTTTGAGAATTTCAGCGGTGAAGGCCCGGCCGGAGGTTACTTTGCTCAGACAGTCAATCTTGAAGCCATTGGCTTTGAGCATGTCAACCATTTCGGAATATGCACCCGCAGGGATCCAGTCAGCGTTACCGGCAGTCTGGCCATGGGTGTCGTCATAAATTACATTGGCTGCGTTCGACCCCGTACAGATGGCCAGCAGCAACATTACGAGCAGAAAACGAAATTTCTTCATTCCTTCCCTCCATACCTTTGGGATTCCGCCAGTATATGCAAAAACTCAAAAAGAGGCAAGTTTTACCTGCCGGTTGTTATGTTCATTATATAGCGAAGCTGCAGCGAATCACCCGGTCGCTGAGCAGAATCGAAGCTATCCGATCGGGCGTCATTAAGGTTGCAGATATTTGATCACTGCCACTTATAAACCTGAAGCAGGTTGGCATGATCGTCAGTCCAGACAGAAAGAGTATTATCGACTCCAGGTTCGTCCCATTTACGAAAACATTTCAGCATGTTCAGTCTTTCCTGATCCGGTGAAGCTGCTACCCATACCGATGGGGTTATGAATGCCAGATCATACCAGTCGTAACGATTCGAGTAATTTTTCGGCAGATCGAGTGATTCAAGTGTTTTCATGGCCAGCTGATCGCAGATGCGTCTGATGATCGGTGCCAGATGAAAGTAGCGGTTGGAAACATGCAGCATCAGAAGACCATCTGGTTTA
>CAZPCO010000382.1:0-3887 GCA_964585025.1 uncultured bacterium
CAGGAGTTGGTTCGCGTAACACGACGGTCAGAGGTTCTGATACGGCTTTGTCCTTGGTCAGGGAGGTGCGATACGAGGCGGTTGGATACTGGTTCGGCACTTCGACCTTGACTTCGCCGGCAACGACACCGGTCGGCACCGGAATGATCTTCTCGAGAACCTTACCAGATTCGTCAACGGTCGCCCATTTAACGTTGTCGTCGACCCAGACGCTGATCTTGTATTCGACGTCTTCCTGAAGAGGTGTGGTGAGAAGGGCGCAGATTTCGCCACCAAAACCGTTGCGGGCACCCAGGGTGCCAGCACTGTTTTCAAGCGAGCCATCAGGCCGGGTGTCAGACTGGTTGTAATCTTCAAGTCTTACATGGGTTTTGACCAGGTCAAGCTTACTCGCGTCTTTGAATAATTCGATACTGGCTTTGTCATCACTGTGAATGCCGATATCGTTGATGTCGAGGATTTTGCGGGGCGCAGCGGCAAGGACTTTAAAATAGATAGGCATTTTCAGGCCGGCGTCAGCCAGCTTGGTGGTATCGAATTTCGGTTCGGGAACGATGCCGACGAAATTACGATAAACCTTGGCGTTGCCATCAGGATCTGCAGCAGCCTTGTCGAATTCTGTTGAATTGAAGATCGGTAGACTGCCAGGAGGCATAACCGGCGGGAAAAATAGTTTTGAACCGTCTTTAACCGATTCGATGCGAACGAGAATGTTTGGCAGGTCATTGTCGCGGATGTGAACGTAGCCTTCACTGCGGCGGTCACCAGGCTTCAGGGTAGTCATATCGATCTTTTCAATGTTGGTTTCGTCGATATCTCCAGTTCCTGTTGGCCAGGAAGCGACTATCGGCCAGGGTAGAGCTTTATTGGGTATGTCGCCGAGGTCGGTGATGCCATCAGGTGGGTTTCGCAGGCCGTAACAGTTGGCGGGGTCATCCTGCACAATATTCGGTTCCCCTGGGTTGACGTTGCCTGATGCGTCCCAGGCAAAGACGCTGTAGCGCATGACGCCGTGGCATGCATTTGGCATGATGACATAGTCGCTGTCATCGCCTGACTTCAACGCTCGCGGTGGTTCAGTAACCCAATTTTCTTCAGATGTCCAGTCGAGGGCGGGAATATTGTCGATTTTGCCGAGGGCAAGGCAGGTGCCGATGTACTTTGACGAGTTGTCGGTGATTTTCAGGCCTTCGATTTTATACCAGTCACCGGTGGTCGCAGGTCTATTGGCACCAAGTTCGGGAAATTTGTCGTCGGCGCAGCCTTCAATGGTCGGCGGTGTGCGGTCTTTGAAAATCAGTTTGAATTCGACGCCGCTCTGATCCATTTCGACACCAGGGCATTCGGTTTTGAGGCCGGAAAGAAAGTCACCCAGCTTGGTGTAGACATTGGGCTCTTTCTGATTGTGTTCTTCTTTGGTTTCCTTTTCGCCGGGGTCGTCGAAGTCAAGGTCGTTGTTAAGGTCGGTCTTAATTTCTTCCTTTTTGCAGACATCATTATAGTTGCAAAGACTTTTGTTGACCTCGCATGAAATAGCATCCGGTTTCAGGTCGCCCGGGGCTGGAATGAAATGCCAGGTCGGATTTTTCTTCAGGCAGAGGTAAAATCGCTTGGTATGAGGCCTGTGGCCGGGATCGTAGGGTGCAGGAAATTTATCGATTACATCTTGATGCCAGACTGGAACGTCTTCGTCACCGTAGTGACCTGAATCAAGATAAAAATGTTTATAGAGGAAGCTGAGAAAGTTCTCATTGCGACAGATAACGCCGCCATTTGAGTTGATCATGCTAAGAATCTTTTTACCATCAGATTCCTTGACCATTTTGGTGAGTTCGCCGCCACTGTCGATTTTGCCCGGGTCGAGCATTGGCTCGATTCCGGAAACCATAGGCTGAATTTTCTCAATTTTTTTGACGTCTTCGTATGTGTCTACTCCCCAGCCGTATTCGCATTTAAGATCGGCGAGACTCAGTATTTTTTTGGCAAAGCCAAGGGCGTCCTGAGCGCTGGCAGCGTTGGCAAGAAAAATCAAGGTAATCCCCAGCAATATAAAACGAGAAGTTCGTAGCATAGTCAGCCCCCTGTTGCATCCTCGACGAGTTTGAAAGCCATTCCCTCGAAAGTTTCGTCAGACTTATCTTTACTATAACTGATTAGCAGTTCGCGCTCAATCTGTTTGACAAAATTTGGGTGCCAGCCGCTCCTGTGGCGACTGAGCCCGGAAAGTACCGATTCTTCGAAATCAAGTTCATAGAGATTGTTTTTGAGAAGTTTGCGGGTTATTCCGTAAAAATAATAAGCACGCGGTCGTATGGTTTCGTTACTGAAGCTGAAAGCGAGAAAGCGCTGGGCACCTTCAATTTGCCCGACTTTAAGCAGGGTAATGCCGGTCAGGTAATTGACCCAGGCAATATTCAGGTCGCGGGCCACGACGATCAGGTTGCCAAGGCAATGCTCAGGTGTCTTTAACATGATAGTGAAAACGCATGAAACAGCGAGACCTAAAGAACTGACCGAAAATCGTTCGAAAAAGAGGGCTTCAGCCGCGTGCCAGGTGAAGTATACAGCCAGCGGCATCAGACCGAGGAAAATTCCGAGCAGGCAATATGGCAGCGGAAAAGCAAAAAAATGGCAGCGGAAACGGTAGCCGAAGGATTTTATCGGTTCGCCGGTTTCAGGAGCATGAGCAAAGGCATAGGCGTTCAGGTAGTTTTCCTGACCCAGATAAGCTTCGGAAAGCAGCGGAAAAAGAATGGCGGGGTCAGGTCTGGCATGATGGTATTTCCAGAGGTCTCTTTCGGCACTGCGGTAATTTTTCAGCTTGAGAAAGGCCTTTGCTCGCATGAGAACGAACTCATGCCGCTCCGGCATTTCAATGATCAGGGCATTCAATGATTCTATTGTTTCACGCATACGCCCTTCGAGAAAGGCTGTTTCAGCCTTTTCGACAAAGGATTCGAGACGGTTGATGTGCAGAATCCGATCTTTCAGCTCGAGGGCGGGCTTATAACCGGGCTCCCGTTTCAAAACCTTTTCGACCATGTCGAGGGCGTTAACCCGATCGCCCTGGGCAAAAAAGCCCCTGGCCCGGTTCATGAACGAAATGGCAGAATACATGTCGACATCGTGGCTTCTGCCGGTGGCAACCTGGATGTCGATTCCCTGGTTTTTGAATTCTTCTATCTGTTTATATGCAGAAGAAATTTCTTTGAGTTTGAGAACCGAATATTCATCGTCGGCTGCAAGAGTCAGCACTTCACTGAAAAGTTTTTCAGCTTCAGGAAGATTTTTGGAGTCGAGAAAAAAAATAGCCCGCTGACGCAGTTCTTTGACGCGCTCATCAACCTTTTTTTGCAGCTGCGGCGCGAATTCAGCAATTTCCGGGGCATCGGGGTCGAGCTGCCTGGCCCGTTGCAGATAATCGAGAGCCATGCGGAAATCATTGGAGGAGAAAAACACCCGGGCTTTGCGCAGATACTCGCTGCCCTGCGGCGAAATGGCTGCAACAGGCACCGCAATAGCCGCAGCCAGAAGAAGCGCACCAAGCAGGGCCATATATTTTCCTGTTTTCACCACTCAATACCTCTTATACAATTATACCACAAGGATCATTCAGATAGTGTACACACCACCGGGGTAATAACGTCAGGATTCAGGGTTTTTTTGACTTTTAAACTTTAAATTGCTAGAATCCACTCGTATGAGGAAGATGACGTTGCAGATGATTTTGCCGCGACGCATCGGCACAAAGTCAGGCACAGGAGGACATCAATGCCACTGGTAAGTTCGAAGGCTCTTTTTGAAAAGGCCTACAAAGGCGGATATGCGATTGGCGCTTTCAATGTAAATAATATGGAAATCGTTCAGGGTATTTTCGAGGCCGCAAT
>CAZPCO010000383.1:0-3869 GCA_964585025.1 uncultured bacterium
GCCGGCATAATCGGCCTGCAGCTGCTCGATGCTCTGTCCGGTTTTGGGACTGTATTCATAAACAGGGTAAGTGTAAAAAATCTGCAGATCGAGATTTGCAGAACTTTGTAGCAGGTTGGTGCTGCCTATGGTTGTAGAAAAGGCTTTGTCGAAATATGGATTGGTATCGAGAACATTGAGCTTGAAATCAAAAGTGGTCGCCCCGGAAGGTTTGAATTGTGCCGGAGCCGTGGTGATCTTGAAATTTGCGGCGATCGGACTGTGTGTGTCATAAACTACAAAATCGGTAGAACCTGCTTCATCAGCAGGCTTTATGAGCTTGAGCAGTATTTCTTCGCTGCATTTTTTCTGAGTGCCGTCGGTAACCCATACTTCGCGCATTTCGGACTTTTCCGGAACGACAACGACACCGCTGGCATTGCGGACTTCCGGTTGAGTAACGACACGTTTTGAAGACTTGGTATATTTAACTTCCTTCCAGGCCCAGAACATATTGGTTATTTCGTAGCCGGCTCCTGGTGACCACACCTTGAGCTGAATGCGTGACTTGTTCAAATCACCGTCAAAACTCGGGGTGTTGAAGGTAATGTTAAAATCTGGGCCGGGAGTGCCATCTATGCCATCAGCGCTCCATTTGATCGCCGGGTCGGATTGCACTTCAATCTGTGAAGCCTGGTTGCCGGTGCGGATAAATGCTTTGAAATCAGTTGGCTCGAGTTTGGTTATCGACATTTCCAAACCCTCGATCAGTAAACCTTCAGCGCTGATCACGGCAGCTTCATCGCCTTTGCGATAGACAGTCAGCATCTCAGGCGGTTTGTCAGCAGTAACCGGTATCTGGGCTGTCATCCAGCTGATGCTGGGGAAATTGCCGTCGATTGCGCTGTTAACCATAGTATCGGTCATCGCTTTCAGTTTGCAGACTCCGGCATCCGGGTATTCCTGGGAACTGCCGCCGACGTTGGTTACCTTGCCGATCTGACCGCCCTTGACTATATTTGACAGCAGGTCGTAAGCGCCCATAATAGAGGGCATGAAAGTATCGCCGGTAGACATGTTGTTCTCGCGGGCAAACGCTTCCTGAATGCTGTTCCGATTGCCGCTGACAGTAAAAAAATCGGCCATGGCCTTGATCGGAAAGTAACCGAAGCCGTTTGGCTCATCGGTGCCACCTTCTTTGGCAATATCGGCTTTGACGCACCATTCATATTTTTCTGACTGCAGGGCGCCGCCGGTGTTGTGGGCGGCTGGATCCCAGACGACTTTGAAAGAAGCGGTTGCTCCCTGGGGTACCAGGTAAAAAAAGGTGTTCCCCTCGGTGATCAGCTGCATACCACTGTCTGCAGAATTAATCGGCACCACTGCCGCGCAGGGTTCTGCGGGCAGCGAACAGGCAAAAAGACCTGCAGCTGTCTGAGCGATAAAGAACATGGCGAGCAAAATTTTCTTAAGCATACGACCCCCTGTACATCTAGTTTTCCCTGGTCAGTTTCACGGTTTTGGTCATTTCTTCCTTGCGGGTTTCCATTTTATTGCGGTTCATGGTGGCTTCACCGACACTCTTTGTCTGGGCGGAGATAATCAACTGACGCTCATCAGGATTGGTAAAAGCGCTGATTACCTTGAAGTCGGTAACCGAGAATTTCCAGTCTGAGGCCGTGATACCCGGCACTTTCCATGGAAATTTTGTCGTGTTGCAGTCTGAATAAAATTGAACAAGCCCGAGGGGGTTGCCGGCAGCGGCGTTGGCTGTCAGATTGCTGCCGGCGATAATGCCGCGAAACGGGCAGCAGCCAAGCGACAGAACTCCGGCGTCGCAGGCTTCCTGAGGAAAGGCGCTCAATTTCAACAGCATCATCTGAATTGCTGATTGGGCCAGAAAATTTGCCTGCAGGAAATGCAGATTCGTCAGGTTCTGCTGCTTAGATTCTTTGCGGAAATAGACGAGTGATACTGCAAAAACCATTATGCAGACTACAAAGGTGAGAACCAGCGGCAGAGCGATTCCTTTATTCCTTGTCAATGAATGCCCTCCTTGCCAGCAGTTGAAACTGACTGGTTGAATTATAATCGCCGCCGGGAAGATGCCAGCGCACCACCAGTCTGATGTCGACCAGTCGGCATCTATCGGTAGAATCTGGGTAGACCTCGGCCAGAGTCATGGTTTTGGGCGCGTCCAGGGCAGTGCTGGGATTGGCTTCGAGGCCGTTGCTGCAGCCCATTGGATCATGAAATTTAAAGGCCGGAACAGTGAAGGCCAGTTCAGCGTTAGTGAACGGAAAAGCTGTGTAGGCACCGGTAAACTTGTTGCCTTTGACATCATAATCGGTTCCAAATGACCATGTTTGTGGGGTTCCTGCCCCTGCCAGCAGATTATCTCGACTGATGACATACATCAGACGGTTCATTTCTTCCTTGGCGAGGTTGGCAGCGATGCCTTCGGCATCCTGTTCGCGGGTGCCGCGGTTGGTATAGTTCAATAGACCGAAAATGGGCAGAACGACACAACCGAGAATGGCGACCGCGATCATGATCTCGGTAAGGGTAATAGCAGCTGTAGGTTTTCTGATCATAAATCTCGTTTGACACTTACCTCGATCTTGGCACCAGTCTGGGCTGTAACATTGGCTTCAGGTTGAGCGATCCGGTCGGGGTGAACAACCTTCATGGCGATACCCACCAGACTGCCGGCCGTCGAGTTGTCGGGGTCGAAAGGTTCCAGGGTCAGCTTGATTTCATCGACATTGTCGATAATTTTATAGCCGCTGTAGAGTTTTTCTTTGTTCTTTGGGTCAGAGCCGTCTTCGAGTTTTTTCGAATAGAGCAGAACGCCGTTTTCGAGCTTCAGCTCGCATCTGAAAATTGCCCCCGGGCTGTCAGGGTCTGAGTTGACGTATGGCATACATATTGCCCATCTGGCAACCGTAGCATTTCCGGTCAGAATGTCGCTGCTGTTCAACTGAAATTCGTAGCTGGCTTCAGTAAGGGTTGTGCCGCTGATACTGACAACGGTCATCGCCGTTGCCTTCTGCATTTCTTCGCGTACGAAAGTCATGGCATTACGCAGCTGGTTCTGAGTGTTAAGCGACCAGCTGCCTTTCTGAAAAGACTGCGAGAAGCCACGGAAGACGCGAAAGCCGACTAGGAGCAGTAAGGCCAGCACTCCGGCTGCAATCATTATTTCGACAAGAGTAACGCCGTTCTTGCGGCTATTGTTCATAATGTGGCTCATTCAACTGTTATTGATGAGAGTCTCTACGTCTTCGCCGGTCACTGCGCTCAGCAGTTCGGCGATAGGACGCTTGTTGGTCATCTCGGCCTGCTTGAGCATCGTGTCGAGAATGGTTATTGATTCCTGACCGTATGCCTTGACGGTATTGACGATTGTCTGTCTGCGTATCTGAACCTTTTCTCCCTGGTAAATCCGGAATATTCTTGGAACGATCTGATCTGCAGCCATCGGCATTCTGGAAAAGGTTTTGATGGCGCGGTAGACGATGCGCTGGTCTTCATTGCCGAGGAGTTTGTATAATTGCGCCATGCAGGCCTGAGCACCTGGCTGATTTATTTTCTCGAGCGCTTCCAGGGCAGCAAAAATTGTGTCTACATTACCGGACTCAAGAAAGCCGGCAAAGCCGGTCATTGTTTCAGGGGTAGGCATTCTGAGCTTGCCAAGATTCCAGATGATGCCGAGTTTTCTGTCTTCATCGGTTTCCCGGGAATATTCTTCAAGGAGTGCGGCGGCTTTGTTTCGTGCATAAACCAGCGCGGGGTGTTCGTCAGAAGACTGGCTCTGGAATTCGTATTCATTGGTAAATTCTGGAGTTGTCTCTGGAGCCGCGGCTGTGACAACCTGCGTTGTGCTGGCC
>CAZPCO010000384.1:0-3865 GCA_964585025.1 uncultured bacterium
GATGTATTGTCAGAAGGGGAAGAAAATGACTGCAAAATCTTTGTTCTCTTGTGGCTTCAACGAATTTCAGAAAACCCTTGCCGACCTTGGAATGCCTGCATTCAGGGCAAAACAGGTGCGCGACTGGATTTTCCGCAAGTTTGTCTTTTCGTTTGATGAGATGACCAATCTTTCCGTGCTTGACCGAGAGAAGCTCAAAGAGGCTTTTCCGAAGATTCTACCGCCGGTGGAAAGATACCTGCAGGACAAGGATGGCACGAGCAAGGTTGTCATCAGATTGTCTGATGATGAATTGATCGAAGCAGTCGCAATTCCTGATGATGATTCTCTGACCTTCTGTCTGTCGACCCAGGTGGGCTGCGCTGTTGGTTGCGTTTTCTGTCGCACCGGCGAAATGGGTTTCCGTCGCAACCTTACAGCCGACGAGATAATTCTTCAGGTTATGATGCTGGTCAAACGCACCGGCAAAAAACCAACGAACATCGTATTCATGGGAATGGGCGAGCCGTTTTTCAACCGCTCGTCTCTTTACGAAGCAATCGACATGCTTACCGATCCGCAGGGGCTTGGCCTCGCAACCCGGCGCATCACCATCTCGACTTCCGGAGTTGTCGAAGGCATCGTTGAACTGATGGACCGGCCGGGTGAAGTAAACCTTGCGGTTTCCCTTCACGTAGCTGACAATGCCTCGCGAACTACTCTGGTACCAATGAACAAACGTTATTCGCTCGAGAAGATACGTGAAGCGATCAGTACCTACTGTGCCCGGACCAGCCGGCGTGTAACTCTTGAAGTGGTTCTGTTGAAGAACGTTAACGACCAGATGCAGGATGCCATGAATCTGGTGAGCTTCTGTGAAGGATTGCTGGTGCATGTAAATATCGTCCGTTTCAATCATTTTCCGGGCTCGTCCTATGAGCCTTCACCTGAGAAGAACGAAAAAGAGTTTCGTAAAATTCTGAAAAAAGCAGGTATTGCCGTCACTGTGAGAAAATCACGGGGTCAGGAAATTCTGGCCGCCTGTGGCCAGCTTGCAGGAAAAAGTGATGACCAGGAAAAAAAGTGATTCGTGTCTGTCGATTCTCATCAAGATGTCCATTCTGATGTCAATTCTGGTGGCTGTTCTTGTCGGCGGTGTCTACTTCGCCTACAACAAGCTCAATGAATTCTTCAACCGTGGCGGCACGGTCATTGTACCTGATTTCAAGGGCAAGCACATCGTCGAGGTCATGAAGACCAAGCCCTCCGGGCTTGAAGTGGTGCGTCGTGATGAAAAATTCGACGACAGGTTTCAGAAAGACCATGTCATCGCCCAGTTCCCAGAGCCCGGCACAGTCGTTAAGCCTGGCAAACAGGTTCTGCTGTCGGTTTCTCTCGGGCTGCAGAAAGTGAATGTGCCTGACCTGGTCGGCAGCAGTATGCGCGAAGTCGATGTGGCACTGATGAATGCCCAACTGGCAGCCGGCGAAAGAGCATATATCTTTTCGGATAAAGTTGCCCCGGACCGTATTGTCGGCCAGTCGCCGCTACCGGCTGAAGAATATGGGGTTAACAAAGACGTCGACCTTCTGGTGAGCCTTGGTCGCAAGCCTGAAGTCCTCACTCTCCCGAATCTGACCGGAGTATCGCTCGATGAGGCGAAAAACCGTCTCAAAGCCTGGGGACTGAATTTCGGCCGGATATTTTCCCGCCCCGACACTAACCGGGAAAAATTCCAGATCATTTCGACAAGCCCGGCGCCTTACTCACAGCTTCGCAAAGGTGAAGTGGTCAGTCTGCTTGTTTCATCAGGCAGTGACGCGGGAACTGCTACCCCGGCCGATCTCAAGAAATTCGAAGTCTTTTCCGCAGTAGAAACAGTCGCGGCCCCGGTTGTAAAACCGGTTGCGCCAGCGGCAGCGCCTGTAAAACCTGTAACGTCGCAGCCGGCAGCGCCTGTCGAATCAGCGCCTCCAACAGTGACAGTCGCGGATGATGATGACGTGGTGGTTGCTGCCCCTGTGGTTCAGCCGCCCCCCAGGGTGGCGGCCCCGGTTGTCGATCGTGAAATGAGTTTTGTCATGCCCGACGGCTTCATGCCGAAGGAAGTCAAATTCATCCATATCACTCCTGACGGCAGGCAGCAGGTTTACGCCGGTGCTCACAAACCTCTCGAACTTGTTAAGGTAAAGGTGCCGGTTGTGCCGAACAGTAAAGTACAGATTTATATAAATGACGTTCCGGTTGAAGAACGCAGAGTCGAGCCATAATTTGGCAGATCAGTCTGGAGGCAGGCAATGATTGGTGAAGTGATTAACGGAAAATATAAAATTGAAGCCGCTTTCTCCGAGAGCATCATGTATGAAGTTTTCTCGGCAACCGAGGTTGCTACCGGAACCAGAGTTGTAGTCAAGATTCTCAAGGAGGGCATGGCGGCTCTTCCTGAAAGGGTGCGCAGTTTCAGCGATGAAATCAAGTCGTTCGCAAGTCTTTCGCATCCGCTGATCGCCGAAGTTCTCGATGTCGACATGTTCGATGACCGGCCGTTTGTCGTGTCGCCTGTCGTCGAAGGCAAAGATCTGCATACTCTGATCCGTGAAGGCGTTCTTCCTTTGAACGACTGCATTGCGATAATCCAGGATCTTGCCACGGTTCTTCAGTACGCCTGCGACCAGAAGGTTGAATACCGCAGCATCAAGCTTTCAAATGTTCTCCGGCGCGCCGACGGGCGTCTGAGTCTTCTTTCCTTCACGCATCCGCGACTCAAACTTGCCGGAAAATCAGCTCGCAGTGAAAGTTCCGGTGTTCATTCCGATTTATATTTTCTTGGTTCCACTTTCTTTGAACTGCTTGCCGGGGAGTCTCCGATACGCCAGCGCGGCGGCATAAATGAACTGTGGGACATGAAGCTTGAAAAGCTTCTGCGTATACGGCATCAGGAAATGTCTCCAGCGCAGATCACCAGATCGGTCGAGTTCGTGCGCCGCACTCTGACCCGCGAGATTGGCAAACGTTTCAACAGCCATGAGGAATTTCTCAAATCGCTTGCCGACCTTTCCGGAAATCTCAGGGAAACAACGATTCGTAATCGGGTTAAGCAGCTTTCAATGGCGTCTCAGGTTGTTGATGCCCTAAATGGCCGCATGTCAAATGTAAATACTTCCATGCCGCCGGTTGTGACCATGGCAAAACCGGCAGCTACGCCTGCCGCTTCTCAAGTCGTCAGCATGTCCGATCGTCAGGAAAGGTCCGCCGGTGCAGAAACTGCCGGTTACGCCCAGCCTCAGGTCGAGGGCAATCTGGCTCTGGTTGTCGACAACAGCGGTAAAGACGGATTTGTGAATGGAGAGCCGGTTGCTGAAGAAATACAGAAACCTTCCCGGAAACACCTGCGGCTGGTTAAGCCGACTGCCGCCGCCGCATCGGTTCCAGAAGCATCTGACAACTGGAAAGCTCAGGACGAAAGGCACTGGCTTTACAATCCGGTCATTTTTATGGGGCTGTGCCTGATTGCCATGGTGGCACTGATTCTGTTCTGGTGAAAATATGATTGATAAGACTCTGATCGCTCCCTCGATTCTGTCGGCCGATTTTGCCCGCATGGCTGATGAACTTAAGTCTATAGAGGCTTCGGGAGCTGACTGGATTCACGTTGACGTCATGGATGGCCATTTTGTGCCAAACCTGACTTTCGGACCGCCGATCATCTAGGCTTTCAAGCCTCATTCGCGTCTGCCTTTCGATGTTCATCTGATGATCGAACAGCCGGAACGCTGGCTCGAAGCATGGCGAGATGCCGGTGCCGATCGCATCACTTTTCATATTGAAGCGTGCCGGCATGCTCACCGTTACCTGGCAGCCGTCCGCGAGATGGGTCTGGCATCAG
>CAZPCO010000385.1:0-3862 GCA_964585025.1 uncultured bacterium
CGACTCCATGTTTTCCTCCGATTCAATGCTCAAAATGGAGATTCTTGCTGCCAACCGTCTCAAAGCCTCACAGCTCAGGGAAATGCTCGAATCGGTTTCCGCCCGCCTGCGAATGCAGTTGTTGAAACCGGCGCCAGCCTGTTCCAGCGACGAAGAGCTTGAAGCGCCGCTGACTTTATCTTTCGAAGAAGCCGGCGGGTTGCGTGAACTCTTCTGTCTGCCCCTGATCGTTGAAGGAAAACCCTCACACCTGCTGCTGGTCAGTCGCAAATATGTTTCCGAAGATGCGCAGCAGGCAAGAAAGCACTACCGATTTCTCTATCTGATCTCGCAAAACCTGTCGATGGCCATTGCCCGGGAACAGATGGTCACCCGCATCCGCGAAGATCAGGAAATTCTGCTCGAAAGCGCTTCTCGCAATGATGTATTTCTGAAAATAAGTAAAGATCTGACCTCTACTCTTGACCCGTATATCATTCTGCAAAAGGCATTTGGGCAATTCTACAAGGTTATCGCCTTCACTTCGATTTCGATTCTTCTGTTCGACGATCTTGACAATACTTACAGGCTAATTGTCCAGCCTGGAGAAACAATTTCAACCAGATTTCAGAAGAAACTTTCCGACAGCATTTTTGCCCTTTTCAGCGATTACCCTGCCGACCCGCCAATCAAGACGGAAAACTATCAGAAACCGGTCTTTTTCAACCCGCATGTACATGGCGGAAAACCGATAGGTGATTTCAAACAGATTCTGCATCTGCCGATAATAATCGGCGACCGGGTGCGCGGCCTGATACACCTCGCACGCAAAGACGACGTGCCTTTCACACATAAAGAGCTCGATATAACTTCGCAGTTCACAGGCATTTTCATCACCAGCATCAAAAATGCCCTCATTCATAAAAGAACCGAAAAGCTCGCTTTTACCGACCCGCTCACCGAGCTTTTCAATCACCGCTATTTTCAGGAAACGCTTGCCCACGAATTCATAAGAGCCAGACGTTACTCGAAGCCTTTGTCTTTGATGGTTATCGACATCGATTTCTTCAAAAAATTCAACGACACTCATGGGCATCTGGTTGGCGACAAGGTGCTGCGCCACGTTGCCGGCATATTCAGAAATTCGGTGCGCGAACAGATCGATACGGTAGCCCGTTACGGAGGCGAAGAATTTTCGGTAATTCTTCCGGAAACAATGATTGAAGGTGCCAGACTGTTCGCAGAACGCATAAGAAGCAAGGTTGAACAGACACCTCTGAATCATGAGGGACAGGAACTCCGGGTAACCCTTTCTATTGGAGTTTCATGCACGATGATCACGCATTGCGAAAAGACATCTGACCTGATCGAAGCCGCTGACATAGCTCTTTACAGAGCCAAAGACGGCGGACGTAACCAGGTTTTAACCTTTGACGAAGGCCAGCTAAAACATGAAAAAAAATAGAACCATCAATGCCACCGAGCAGACTTTTAAAAGATTGTCACGGCTTTCCGATATCTCTATGGCCCTCTCATCGGGAACAGAGTTAAACGAATTGCTCAAAGGCATGGCTAGAACCGCCAGAGAAGCCCTGAGCGCCGATGAGGTCTATTTTGAACTGCTTGATCGAGAATCTTTCGAACTGGTTCTCTCTGCGGCCAGCGGCAGTCGACGAAAGCGCCCGGAAAGCGTGCGGTGTCTCGACCGGCGCACCATAATTAATTCAGAAGAAGAATTCGGTTTTGCACCCTGCTCAACCGACAACTCCGAATCTGAAGATGAGCTTTCAGGCGAAGCTCTGATGCTGCGCAACGCCTTTTCCAGTCGTCAGAGGCTTTTGTATTCAGGCGAAATGCATGATCCACTGTTTAAAGAGACTTCATTTCGTTCGGCGATGGTGATTCCGCTGATGACCAACACTCAGTGTGTAGGCCTGATGGTGACAGCCAACATTGCGAGACATGCGACATTCAGCGTCAACGACCTGGAAGAAGCGACAGTATTCGCAAACCTGGCGGCAATGAAAATCGAGCACAACGGCCTGTTACTGGAGAGGGAAAACCGCATTCGCGAGATGGAAAAGCTCAACGTTCTTGCGAAACGTTTTTCATCAGTGCAAACCCTCGAAGGCCTGATCGGGCTGTCATTCGAGTATCTGTCACAGCTTATTCAGCATGATCTCGGTATCGTCAGTCTATTCAAGGAAGATGAAGAAACGAGATATTTCGTTTCGCGTCTGCCGCTTTCACCTTCAAGTCTCGACGGCCTGACCGGTCACATTGATGACATCAGTTTCAAAATCAGGGGCAGACCATCACGCATTACCCGTTGCCAGCAGCTTTTTCTGCCAGGGCAGAAGACTATCAGCATGGACAAGGTTTTCCGGCGCAAGATTCAGTCCTTCATGACCGTGCCATTGACAGTTCAGGGCAAGAACATTGGCCTGATCAACCTTTCGGCAACGGGTCAGAAGGCATTCAACCGTGAACACCTGCGTACTTTCACTACCCTGTCGAACCTCCTGGCAACAGCAATTGAAAATGTCAAAATCAGGCTCTACCTCGAAAGACGCATCGATGAGATTTCCGTTCTCTTTGAAATTTCTCAGTCGATTTCGTCAACGCTAGTTTTAGACGAAGTTCTCGACTCGATCGTCAATTTTTCGATGGAAATGATGAATGCCCTGCGCTGCGAGCTGCGACTGCTCGATTCAACCGGTGAACTCCTGGAAGTGAGAGCATCACGGGGTCTGTCAAAATCATTCCTGTCATCTACTGCCATCAGGGTTGGTGAGGGAATCATCGGCAGCTGCTTCTCACAGCGACTGCCCATCTCGGTCGTCGATGCCCGCAAAGACCCACGCACTAAATATACAGCTCTGGCCAAGCGCGAAAAGCTGGCCGGACTGCTGGCTGTACCGATAATGCAACGTGGGCGCCCCATCGGTGTCATTACGATCTATACCAGCAAACCCCGCGATTTCTCACAGGATGAAATTGACCTGTTGTCGACTTTTGCATCGCAGGCAAGTATCGCTATTGAAAACGCCAAGCTGTATGCAGAGATGAAGCGTCAGTATCTGTCGATGGTCATGGCGCTGGCTGCCGCTATCGAAGCCAAAGACTCTTACACGCACGGTCACAGCACCAAAGTTATGGAATATGCCGTGAAGATCGGAGAAGAGCTTGGTCTGAGCGAAGAAGAGATTGAAACGGTTCGCTACGCCGGGTTGCTGCATGACATCGGTAAGATCGGCATTAAAGACGTCATTCTTACTAAAGAAGGGCGTCTTACCGACGAAGAAGTCGATGAGCTTCACCGGCACCCGGAATATGGTGCCAATATCATGGAACGGGTTGAAATTCTCAAGGAGATTGCGCCACTTACACTTTATCACCACGAGCGGTTTGACGGATCGGGTTATCCGCTCGGTCTGAAGGGCGATCAGATACCTCTTGGCGCAAGAATTCTCGCCGTTGCCGACACCTATGACGCTATGATCGCCGATCGCCCTTATCGTAAGGCGTTTCCGTTCGAGTATGTCAAACATGAGATGAAAAAGGCTGCCGGAACGCAGCTCGATCCCGAAATCGTCAAAATATTTTTCGAAATTCTCAAACGCGAAGGCATTGACAAGGTTTAATGAAATACAGTCCCCGGGAATTGATTGCGCTGCCACACAACGCAGACCTGGACCATCTTGGGGCTGCAAGATGCCTGATGTTGAAGTATCCGCAGGCACAGCTTCTCCACCCGGTACGATTCAAACAGAACGCCTGGGAATGCGGTCGACGCCTCGACTGGTTCAGAACTCTCAAATTCAAGGAAATTGATTTCTCCGCAGTTCGCCATGTTTACCTGGCCGGGATCAGCCAGACAAGA
>CAZPCO010000386.1:0-3843 GCA_964585025.1 uncultured bacterium
CCGTCTTGAAGAAATTGTCAAACTTGAGAATGCTGCCGGCCAGTTTCCAGCCTTTGAACCAGAAGCTCTCGGAATGATCGCCGAATGTGCTGAGGGTGGTTTCAGAGATGCTCTGAGCTTGCTTGACCAGATAGCATCTTCGTCTGCGGCGGCTACAATAACTCTTGACCAGGTTCTCGACATGACCAGGCGTCTGAGTTATTCGACTCTGAAAGAGATTGCGGCGGCTATTTTCAATCATAATCTTGCTGCGCTGGTCAGCAGGCTGAATGAGCTTTACTTCAGAGGTTACGAACCATTGACCATTGGTCGCGACCTGCTTGAATTCATGAGGCGCTGTATGATTCTGCGGATCGACCCTGAGGCCGGTCAGATTCTCGATTTGCCGGCAGAACAGCTTGCGGAAATGCGTCTGCAGATCGGGCAGTTGTCGGCAAGATATCTCATTGGTTCGGTTACCAGAGTGGAGCGTGCTCTGGTGAATATTCGCAATTCTTTGCAGGCCAGGGTTCTGCTTGAATCTGAACTGATCAGACTCGCTCTCGGTGAAGAAATTTTTTCATCAGAAGCCCTCGAAAAGAGGGTGGAGCAGTTGGAACAGAAACTGGCAGCGGTAAAAAGACTTGCGGGCATGCCAGGTCAGACTCCTGTCACCAGACCAATAAAGCCGGTACCACTTGCATCGCCAGCGGTTCCTGTCGCTCCTGCAAGGCCGACTCTGGTAACGCCTTCCAAGCCATCACATCTTCCTGACAATGTCGTTCCAATGACGACCGGTCGGTCACTAGATCCCTTTGCTGAGTTCAAGAATGCGGTAGGATCACGTTCAAACGTCTGTCAGGCGTTGCTGGTCAATGCAAAATTTCAAAAACCCGACAATGGTGTTATGACCATACAGCTCGAGCAGTCTTTTGCTGCCGGCAAATTGAAGGAAGAAAAGAACATGGCTTTATTGCTCGAAGCAGCAAAGCAGGTGTACGGAGCAATCACCAGCATTCGCATAACCATGACCGGAGCCGCAGAATCTTCTGAAGGCCAGCCTTCAACAGAAAAGTTCAATCATAAGGAACAGATCGCCAGAATCGATGAGCAGAAAAAGCAGAGAATGCTGCAGACACCTGCTGTTTCAGATGCGATTGAGGTTTTTGGCGGAGAAATAATCGACCTCGAAGACTGATTATCTAAAAGCTGATAATTGATAATAAAAAAACTGCTCAAATGGGCAGTTTTTTTTTATTACGTAAATTATGCACTGTGCTAGATTGGCATTTAGAGCCAGGAGCACCCTTGTGTTGTTCTCTCGGGGTTTGTACACAGATTTGGCGTGGAAAATGTGGAAAACGTTGGGGAAAAGCATTGCGAGCGATGTTAATCTTGTGGAAAAATAAAAAAGCTACCCTCTTGACAATAACTATTTATCGGCTTTTGCGAAGTTCCGGCCCAAAAGTTTCTACTCAAAACATTTTTTTGCTTGTCAAGATGGTGTACATAGTTTTTTTGGGGGGAATTTTTTCAGCACCAGCTATGTACGAAACCCACAATAATGGTTCCTTTTCCAGCGAAATCAATTGATTTCGCAGGAATGTTGATGAATTTATGGGCCACACATAATGCTAAAACAAATGTGAGAAGGCCTTCTCTCTTGTCTGTTAAAAACTTTTACGGCGCCTGGCAGTATTATATAAATGCGAAGTTTCTCTTATGAATTACGAACGAGGCAATCACTTTCAGAGTCTGTAATCTGGAAGACGCGAAGCTGCGAAGCAATTGATTTTGTGCAGAATTTGGTTCAGGGTTTGCGAATGTCTCTGTGGCAAAATATTACTGTTATTTTGCCTGCCTTCTTGGAGAATAGGTTTCAATTCATTATAATTAAAGAACTTAACTGATTTTCAACTGAAAATATTTCGGGGTAAGACCCGTAAAAACAGGAGCCGACTGTGAAAAATTTTAAACTGTATCTGCTGTTGATGATGATTGTTGGGTTCTGTTTGCAGGCGGGCACCGCAATTGCTAAAGACACTGAATTCGAATTTTATTACCAGTGCATCGAAAAAGTCGTGCAGATAAATGATCCTGAGCCCGAAGGCTGGTGGGAACACACGAAGAGCGCGGTGAAAACCGGGCTGAATTTTGTCAAAAAGACCTGGGAGAAAGCTGTCACCAGAAATTATGCTCCAGGAGAAGGTACTAAGCGCTGGTATTCAGATGAAAACAAAAATATCGCTTATGATGTTAAACGTGTCAAAGTAACCAGTGAAGAACATCTTCTTCAGCTGATGGGTGCGAAAAGCGAAGCGGATCTGACCGATGGCCAGAAGGCTTTAATGGCTGTCTATCGTCATTCAAAATCTCAAAATATCAAAGATCGTATGAAATACAGCTATCGCTCATCGATCAATGTCATTCTTTCCGATACTACGGGTTTTGATGATCCTGGAAAATATCCGGAAGTGGAAGATGATTTCTGGCCATATTCAAGCGGCGCGGCCATTCAGATGTCAAGCAACCGGTATAATTGGCCAGGTTCGGATGTTTCAGCTCAGTCAACCTTTGTGCATGAATTTGCTCATTCTTTCGACCGCACTATCAAAGAATTCAAAGATCCTTATGGCAAAGATGGTTCACATTTCGCCAATGAGCTGACCAAACCCAGAAGTGCTTTTGTTGAAGGCTGGGCTGAATTCAATGAAATGCTCGACTCTACGGACAAAGCACGCCAGATGCGCAACAACTGTGATCTAATTAAAATTGAAAGCAAGACCAAGGCTGGTGACTATACCAATGTGGAAGCCTCGACCCTTACCGGCGAACAACTTCTTTCTGTTGAGTGTATCAATGCTGTGATCATGCATAGAATGGCCACTGAGATCGATGGCGGCAAGGATAAGGTTTTCGGTGCTTTCGTTGACACCCGCTGGGAACTCTTCCGCAGCCTGAAAACGGTTACCAAGAAGTTTGCCAAAAGTAACCCGGCCGACATCGCCGCTCTTGGCCGTATCATTGATGAAGAAACTCTGGGCAAGCTTACTGATAAGCAGCTGATGGAATATATCGGTAAATCAGATGCAGCCAAAGCATTTTTGCAGGAACGGGCTGCTGCAAAAGCTGCAAAAGAAGGCCAGGGTGTGGCGGCTTCTGGCACTGAAGCCACTAATACCGGCAAAGTGACTGATATCAAGGTTAATACAGAATCAAGTAATCCCGTCAGTGTAAAATAATTGTAGTAACGAGGCCCGTTGAGTTTAAAATTCACCGGGCTTTTTTTTTCCAGAATCGATTTATGCGTAAATATGGGTAATTTTCATCTGTGATGAGAGTTTTCTGCTGTATTTGTGATAAACTTCTCACGTCGGTCGCAGTTCTTCAATTGAGGTTTATCTATGCAGTTTTTTCTTAAACGGCTGGTTCTAATTATTACACTGGTAATTCTTTGTTCTGCTGCACCGGGATATGCAGAAGATTGTTACCTTTATCTCGGTTATGACGATACCGGCAAGGTTTACCGTTTAACGACTTCAGATCAAAACCAGTGCCCCACTGGTTATATTTTTGCCTGCTCCCCGGGTATAGATGCCTTTTTTGTCGATCAGCTGCAGAATTTTCGCTTTCTGAAGTGTGCTTATCGTGAAGAATTTGTTAAAAGCACCGGTTATCTTTATCGTCAGGTTTTTGATGGTCTGGCCGTCGATGCCGACAGAAATGTCGCTCATTCTCAGCTTGAGGACAAACGTGACGAACTCGTTGCCGGTATGAGCGGTAGACCGGTATTCAGGCCGGAGGGAGCTCCTTTCAGTGCCGGCACAGGTTTGCAGGTTACTGAAGGTATTGCCATGGCCGGCC
>CAZPCO010000387.1:0-3841 GCA_964585025.1 uncultured bacterium
TGAAATCCTTTACCAAGGATAAATCCCAGTTTGGGGCTCTTTTTTCTGAACTTGGCTCGGCTTATACAATATGCGGACCCAGGCGTTTTGCAGGCAAGGGCCGTTTCTCAAATACCGATCTGATCAAATACGCTCCTCTTGGTTCCCCGGAAGAACTGGAACTGGCTGAAAAAAGCAGTTTGTCGCCGAAATCTCTGGTTTTTCCGCCTGACGAAACAATTTTGCATTTCAATGAAAACGAATTTTCTGAGCCGAATCTGAATTGTAATCGAGACATCATAGTTCTACTGCGTGCCTGCGATATAAATGGGTTTTCCCGCCTCGACCGGATGTTTCTTGAAAACGGCGGCAAGCCAGATTTTTACTACCAGCGCCGGCGGCGGCGCCTGATTTTTTTTCTGATCGAATGTCGGGAATCATTTGAAAACTGCTTCTGTGTCTCGATGCAGACCAATATTACCGACAATTTTGCAGTGGCATTGCGCTTCGATGCCCAGCAGGTTCTGGCGCAGGTAAAAGACGAGCGTTTCCGGGCATTTTTCGCCGGACATGGTCAGGCCGGCAGTTTTTCGCCGGAGTTCGTCACCAGAAATCAGAAACATGTTGAGTTGCCGAAAGTTGACAATATGCCGGCAGAAATGTTCACCCACAAGCTCTGGGAAGAATACGACAGCCGTTGTATCGCCTGTGGCAGATGCAACACCTCATGTATAACCTGCAGTTGTTTCAGCACCATTGATCTTTTTTATGCTGACAGTCGCCAGTGCGGGGAGCGACGGCGGGTCTGGGATGGCTGCCATCTCGACGGTTTCACCGACATGGCTGGTGGACATTCCTTTCGCAAAAACAAGGGCGAGCGCATGCGTTTCAAAACCTTTCACAAGGTTTACGATTACCGCAGGCGTTTTGGGGTTGAAATGTGTGTTGGATGCGGACGTTGCGATGACGTCTGCCCAGAATATATCTCATTTTCGCATTGTATCAACAAGTTGACTCAGGCGGTGAAAGGCGGTGACAGAAATGACAGGTAATGCTTTCCTTCCTTTTCCGGTGAAAATCACCCGCATCGTCAACGAGAGTGACTGCGAGTTTACCATGACTGTCGCTGCCAGGCTTGCCATGACTCCCGGGCAGTTTTTTCAGGTTTCGTTGCCTAAA
The DNA here is from genome assembly GCA_964585025.1 of uncultured bacterium. Taxonomy (GTDB): domain Bacteria; phylum Muiribacteriota; class Ozemobacteria; order Ozemobacterales; family Ozemobacteraceae; genus Rifleibacterium. The sequence continues at coordinate 1,159 of CAZPCO010000387.1, forward strand.
ATAGGTGAAGCGCCGATTTCGATCAGCAATTATGGTGAAGACTGGCTGCAATTCACAATTCGAGCCGTTGGCCGCCTGACCAGTGCCATCCAGAACCTCAGGGTCGGAGAAAACCTTTTTATTCGCGGGCCATATGGAATCGGATTTCCGCTCGACAAATTCTGCAACAGCAATCTGATCATAGTAGCGGGCGGTTCAGGTGTAGCACCGGTCAGGCCACTGATCAGTCAGATTCTCGACGGACGGATGCCAGTGAAGTCTTTGCGCCTCATAGCCGGTTTCAAGTCAAAGGAAAGCATACTGTTTGCCAATGAAATCGATGCCTGGCAAAAACGCTGCCAGTTGACTTTGACGATCGACAAGCCCCAGGATGGCTGGAATGGCGATACTGGGCTGGTTACCGAACATATTCGCAGGTTGAAGCTCGAATTTCCCGAAGATTATCAGGTTGTCGTCGTTGGCCCTCCGGTAATGATGAAGTTCAGTACTGCTGAATTCAGGCTTCTCGGTGTACCGGTCAACAATATCTGGGTTTCTTTCGAACGGCACATGTCGTGCGGTCTTGGCAAGTGCGGGCACTGCAAGATCGACAATACTTATGTGTGTCTTGATGGGCCGGTGATGAATCTGTCGCATGCTGCGACTCTAATCGACTAAGGAGAAATCGATGTCACTCGATCTGAATCGCAAAATCGTCGCGAAGAATGCTTTTAGAATCACCAAGCGGCGCAATCATACGGCAATCAGGATCAGGGTTCCGGGCGGGCATCTGAGTGCAGCGCAGATTGCCGAAATCGCGGCGCTTGCCGAAAAATTCGGGGATGGTACTCTCCACATCACTACCCGGCAGGGTTTCGAAATTCCCAATATTCCTTTCGAGAAAATGCCGGAGGTCAACGCCGCGCTGCATAAACTGATAAAGGAATTTGAGCTCGACAAAGGCGTAAAAATTGACAACCCGGCGGCAGGTTATCCGGCAGCCGGAATGCGCAATATCTCGGCATGTATCGGCAATCGGGTCTGCCCTTTCGCCAACATTGACACCACGGCGATAGCGGAACGTCTCGAGGCAGTTGTCTACCCCAATGATTTTCACACCAAGATTGCGGTCACCGGGTGCCCGAATGACTGTATCAAGGCTCATATGCAGGATTTCGGGATTATCGGCATGTGTATTCCCGAATATGAATACGACCAGTGTATTGGCTGTGAAGCCTGTGTTAAGGCTTGCCAGCGCAAAGTGACCGGAGCTTTGAAAATGACTGGCAGCAAGGTGATGCGTGACGAGCGCCGCTGCATCGGTTGTGGCGAATGTGTTCTGGCATGCCCGACATCCGCCTGGACACGCAAACCAGGGCAATTTTTCCGTCTGGTGATCATGGGAAGAACAGGCAAGAAAAATCCCCGGCTGGCAATGCCTTTTCTGGATCGGGTCAACGAAGATGTGATTACCAGAGTCATTGCCAATACCATGGCATATGTTGACCGCCATATTCTTCGGTGTCTGCCCAAGGAACACATTGGATACATAGTTGACAGAACTGGTTTCAACGTTTTCAGGGACGAAGTTCTCGAAGGAGTGAAGCTCAACCCCGAGGCGCGCATTGTCAAAACCATTCAATGGCCGGGTTATAACACGATGAATGACGCAAACTTCAAAACTGCAGAATAGTTGTTTTATGCGTCAGAGCCTGGTGTTATCTGGCGGAAAAATTTATCTTCTCTGGCGGGAGAAACCGTCATGAGAGGAAGATGGCATGGAATTTTCGCTTTTACTGTCTGCCTGGTTCTGTTGACTATTATCCAGGCAGTTCCAGAACAGCCTATGTTGCTGGCAGAACGTTATCTGCCAGGATCAGGCTGGCTGGAGGTTCTCCTGCTGGCCGGATATGCAGCCTGGCTGGCCGGGAGACTTGCTGAGCCGGCCGAGGTGGCCATGCTGAGACCTCGTATCTGGCTGCTGTTTTCGCTGGTTTTTTTCGCTCAGCTTGCCATGGGGCTGGCCGGGATGGAAAAGATGCTGATGACCGGCAAGCTGCACCTTCCCATACCGGCAATGATAATTGCCGGGCCGCTGTACCGGGGCAAAGATTTTTTTATGCCGATAATGTTTCTGACCACGGTATTTCTGACTGGTTCAGCCTGGTGCAGCCATCTTTGTTATATTGGCGCCTGGGATGACCTCTGCAGCCGTCACCAGCCAGTTGTCGGCAAATTACCCTCGTGGTGGCGTGCAGCAAGGTTGCTAGTTCTGGCGGCGGTAGTTTTTCTGGCACTGTTGCTGAGGGTTCTGCATGTCGGTTCCTCATTTGCCTTTCTTGCTGCCGCCGGTTTCGGGATGGCGGGTGTGGCAATCATGGTGCTGGTGTCGCGAAAAATAGGACTGATGGCTCACTGTACTATGTTCTGCCCGATCGGATTGCTGGGTAACTGGCTTGGGCGACTTTCTTTCTGGCGCATGAAAATCGATGCTAACTGTAGTGGCTGCATGCAGTGTCGAAAGAAGTGTCGCTATTCGGCGCTTGAACCCGAAAACATCAGAGAGCGAATTGTTGGGGCTTCCTGTACTCTGTGTGGCGATTGTCTTGCGGCCTGTCATGGCGGCCATATAGGTTATTGGCTGCCCTTTGCCGGGCATATGGCAGCGCTGACCGCTTTGCGGGCAGGAAATGAGAGCTTTATC
>CAZPCO010000388.1:0-3810 GCA_964585025.1 uncultured bacterium
CATTCACCTGGATACAGACCGACGGAATGTCTTGGCAGACCTTTTCCCTCAAGTATTGCAAGACTGCATCTGAAAAGGCCGCTCCTGGTTGCAGACGGCTCAACCTGCAGGTCGATAGTTTCGGTGGCCCTTGTGCCTCTTCTGGCTGCCAGAAAAAAGGTCTGCCCGGTAAGATTTCGAGTGTCTGAGGCTGCAATCTCAACAAAGAGTTGTGAAACGGATATTTCGCTGGTGGCTATCAGCTGGGCAAAGCCGCTGTCACTGTAAACATTGATGCCCTGAAGACCGCCGGTGGAAAATGATTGCCGGTATTCGGCGACCGGTTGCCCCAGGTAATCGTAAAGACCGGAAATTACCAGCGAACAGCTGGCCTGCACCGGCAACGCCGTCTGATTACTCCATGACAGCAGAGTGGCGTCGGTTGCGTTGCCGGTCTGTTCTGCAAGCGATGTTGAATATGGGGTAATGACTTTTAAGGCACTGACGCCGCTTTCAATGGCGATTTTGCGCGAGAACCCGGCAGCGAATTCAGGGAATTCACCGACTCCGCTGCTGCCGGAAGCTGGTGATACACTCAAGAGCAGCGGAACCGATGCCAGATTGAAACTCAAGGCCGGTTGACCGGCAAAAAGAAGCACCGCAGCGGCATTTTCGCCGGCTATGGTCGAAAGATCGGCGATGCCCTCGAAGTTACCTGAGCTGGTTTCCGACAGTCTGGCTTCTATTGTTTTCGACCCGTCTGAAAAGCGCACCCAGCGGTTTTCTCCGGACGAAAGCATCATATCGGTTGTGCTGGCGATGATTGAAATCCGGCCACGCACTGCCTCGCCTGTAATTCTGACCGGTTGACCGTCTCTTGGTGAAATGCCGGTCAGAAGATTAAAGGAAGCGCTGGCTTCGCCGCGGATATCATATTCAGCAATCTGCGGCAGCAGGAACAATCCGTTGGTGTCGCGCAGTGAAGTGCTGATTTCGAGCCTGTGGCGCATTGCTGCCGCATAAGATGCAACTGGAGCAAGAAGAACGGTTTTGTCAGAATCTGAAAATTGCAGGCTTGTTTCAATTATTTCATCCTGTGCTGTCCTCATTATGATTCCAGGAGCGGCAGTGTTGCGATCGAGGCTGCTGCTGAAATTCAGGGTTATCGGCTGATCCAGAAAAAGCCAGCTGGTACCGGATGCAGGGGATAGTCCGGTCAGCAGTGTCCGTTGCTGGGCCGTAATATTGATTGTTCGATCTGGACTTGCCTGGGAAATAATTCTAATGCTGGTTCCAACCGGAACATCGATTGGCAAAGCCAGCCGATAGATGCCGGATGGTGGAGAAATTTCGATCAGAACGAGCTCCTGACCATCGAGAGATGGATCAGAAGATTCGACGCGGACTCTGGCAGTTTCATAGGTCGAAAATGATGTATCCTGGGCGATGAGTTCCAGATAGAGGTTATCATTGTTCGCAACTGCGAAGGTTTCGGTGGCATAGGCCGCTGTTTCGTAATTCTTCAGGCTGACGATTTTTGTCGGAGGCGGTGGCGGTGGCTGGGTAGTGAATCTGGTTGCCAGGGCTTTGCCAAGAACGTTCCCGGAGATGTCACGCACTCCAGCCGCCAGTCGCATTTCAAACTCCTCCAGAAGTGGCAGGGCACCGGTTATTTCAAGCCGAACCTGTTTCCCGGTCACGCTTTTTCTTATGTTAACCGGAACAATGCTGGAGTCTTTGATACGCCACAGGCTGAAATTTGCTGTGTTGAGATCGTCTGAATCGATTTCCCGGTTGAAGTCCCAGGTCGGCCAGGTGTCTGCCGGTATGTTGACTGCACCGCTCGCAGGCGAAAAAGATAGCAGTGTAAAGGCGGCAATTATCTTGAGTCGGGCTGCAAGATCAGGTCTGCCTTGCGGGGTAACTGTCAGAGTGCTTCCTGGTGAGTCGGGGATGACGAATGAGGCTGAGAATTCGCCGGCATTGCCTTCTGACATCGTGAGTGTAATACTGGCCAGACCGTCGGAATAAGTGCAGGTAGCAGTTTCTGGAGTATACAGTCTGGTATTGACGGCTTTCAGTCTGATATAAACAGTTCGTCCAGACTCAATCTCACTGTCTGGGCCAAGGCGAGTGCTGAAAGCCGGGTCTGCGAAAAGCTCCAGTTCATGAAGCGCCGGAGTCAGAGTCGAAAATCTCAGGATTGTTCCCGGAAATTCCAGGCCATCGACGTCTTTGATTCCATTGAGTTTCAAAAAGTATGTATCTGAGGGCGATAATTCGGTTGTCAAAGTTACCCGGTCAGCTGCAGAATGCGAAACGGTGTAACTGGCAAGCGCTGAACTTCCTGCCAGAATGATCGAAGTCGTGCCAACCGAAGAGGAATCAAGGTTTTTGCCGGTTTCGATTGTGAAAACAGTATCCAGATAAAGGTTTGATGAACCGGAAGCGGGCTGAAACGTCAGATATATGGGCAGCTTGAACGTTTTGAGAATAACCTTTTTGGTTGAGTCAGTTTTGGAAAAGAAGGTGAGAGTGGCGTTTTCATCGGCGAAAACCGTAATCATGCCGCGGAAAACCCCTGAAGATGGCGTCGTTTCAACAAGTGACCGGGTAACAGTGTTGCCTGAGGCGCTGGTACTAAGCACTACATCGGTAATGTCTACGGTTGAGGCCGACAAATCCGCAGCGGCAATTTCTATATAGATGGCCGTTTCTGGAGCAACCATGGTTCCGTCATTGATCTGATTGCTGAAGTCTGGGTCTGAGAACGCTTTGATTGAGCTTATAGAAACCGGCTGAATCGCGTTTGCCTGAACGGCAAAATTGAAAACTAGAGGCCTGGCGGGCGGGTTTCCGGCGAGATCGGTAACACCTGCGACTATACATGTGTATACTTTTGAAAAATCGAGCGACTGGGCCGGGGCAAAGTTGATAGTTTTATTATCAGGCAGCAGTGTGACGGTGCCAGCTATTTCGTTGCCGCCATTCATAAGCTTAACTGAAGTGCTGTTTACTGTAGCAGAATCTAGAACTTCATCCGATTTGATTGAAACCTGAGTGGCGAATGACACCCCGGTAGCTCCGGATGCTGGTATTGCCGGGCTCAAAGCCGGAAAGCTCAGCTTGAGAGTTTCGCTTGCAGACGGGTTGAATACCGATGCTGCATTCATGATGAAGCCGTCCGGCAGATTGGCGTAAGTCGCAGAACCACGATAAATGCCCGAATTTGCTGTTGTCTCGATCAGGTTGACGGTAACCCCGGTAGATAAAACGACTGCTGTTGTGTCGATGGTGTTGCCTGCCCCGTCAAGGCCATTGGCTTCAATATACAGCACTCCAGTGGCGTTGAAGTCCTGACCCGTTACATAAGCGTTTAACGGTGACATGCCGGCATCCGGATACAAACACAGGCTGTTGATTGCAAGCGGCGGCGACCGGGCTGGTTGAGTGCTGAAAGTGAAGTTGAACGGCCGATAAAGCGGGTTTCCCTGCAACGATCTGAGACCGGTCTCTGAATAAATTCCAGTCACGGTTATATTGCTGGAAAATGGCAGCGGAGAGTCTGGAACGAGCGTCAGTTGCTTCCGGTCCGCGGAAAGAGCCCTGGTAAAAGGCAGTGCATTGGTGCCTGAACTGACAAGAACGGATGAAGCATCACCAATGCTCAAAAGGCTGTCTGAAAAAGTCAGAACAATTGAAGAATCGATTCTGCATGTATTGACGCTGGCCGCCGGAGCTTTGCCGCTGAGTGTAGTGACGGTTGTCTGATCAGGTAACAGTTCTGGGAAAGTTACCGATAAAGTTGCTGCCATTTCAGCCTTCTGTGGC
>CAZPCO010000389.1:0-3806 GCA_964585025.1 uncultured bacterium
GGTTGCATAGACTTTTCATATTGATTCTGCCGCCATCTTACCTGCAACGGGTTCATATTCGCCAGCCGGCACTTGAAACGGCCCGTAAGGCTCAAATAGACCACATCTATACCCAGCCGCATCAGTTGTATAATTGCCGCGCCGGTTATTTCGACGCTGCCAAAACAGATAACCTGCTGAACCCTGAAAAATGGAAGGTCTTCAAGAATCTTGTCGTCTCTATCCCTTACCAGCAGCCTTTCCCCGACTCGGGTGAGGCGGCTGCCCTGGGCGTTGATATAGAGAACTCCTGTTTCCATCAATTTTCTTTGCCGGCATCGGCTGAACCGGCCGGTATCTCATGGCCGCCCTCTTCGCCTGCTTCCAGCAGACGGTTATAGGTGCCGAGCCTGGTCGAAATTTCATCACAGCCTGATTCGTCGAAAAGCCGGTTGATCTGCCGGCGCAACAACAGATGGCGCTGCCGTAAACGCGCAATCTCACCGCCAAGCTCACGGTATTCAAGCATCAGTTTGTCGATGGCAGCGCTGCCGCCTGCAATCAGTTCGCGGCCTGAAAGGGCCGCCGGGGCTGCGACCGGCTGGAACACAGTTCGCCCGCTTCCCGGAAATATGCCGGCATGTGCCACCGGCGACGGGTAACAGCCTGCCGGAAGTCGGAATTGGCAATTACAGCCAAATTGCGCGGCAAATGCGGCCAGATACTTGCGGACTTTGGCGCAGCTCATGGTAGTCGGGGGGACCGCGCGGGCCTCGGCATTGACCCGGTCAGGGTCGTAATCACCCAGCTGGTTGAGCACCTGATGCACGAAAACCCGGCCCTCTTCACCCATGGTTGCAAAAATGTAGATGAATACATGACGCCATTCAGGTTCAATTCGGCCCGTCTGTACCGCCCGGTTGACGATTTCGCACAGGGGGCGGCAACCGGCAAGTATCTGCTCGATTTCGATGGTGAAACGCTCTGGCAGGCGCATCTTAACCCGCAGCGACATCTCTGGATCTGGCTGCTGATCGATGGCACTCCGACGATGATTGCTGACCGGCACTGCTATCTCGGTCGGCAAATCATCTACAGAGGCTTTTTGTCTGGCGCCAGTCAGGGTAACCCTGCCAAGAATTTCTTCAAATTCGCTTCTGGTTGTTGGCTGCAACGATTCAAGCGCTTCGCGCTGCATAGGCCAAGGCCGGAAATAGCTGCGGTCAAGAAACAGCGAGCGACGGCCTGAAGCCTGATGAATGCCAAGCGGCAGTTTGACCAGATTGCCCAGGCCCCTTTCGGCAACTACTTCCTGCTTCGGGAAAACTTCAGCCTGAATTTCGGCGGGCATACCGGGTAGCTGCTCTAACAGCCACTTGCCAAGCAAACGCCAATGTCTCGCCGGCACCGGGAAATCTGCAAACGCCCAGAGATGTATGCCCTTGTAACCCGAAGACTCGATCAGCAGTTCAAGACCAGCGCTCTCAGCAATTTTGAGCAGGCTGGTCGTGACTTCGAGCAGCCTGGTTCTGATACGCCTATGTTCGATGGTATTATGCAGGAAAGCGTTCAGATATGCTTTTGCGACATCCAGGTCGATCACCATAAGCCTCGCGCTGTTATCATTCCTGACCAGATAGAGACCGAGCGTCTGGTCGCCGGCCAGGTGACTTTTGAGCAGTTCTTTGTCGAGCGCGGCATAAACAGGCATATAACCGAACTTGCGCCCTTTGAAGCGGCATTGCCTTGCATGAACGCCTTCGCGGCCATTGAACAACTTCAGATAGCGTTCCAGAAAACCTTCGTCGTGGGTTATCTGGCAATGGCTCAATTCAACTTCTTCCCGGGCGGCCTCCAGCTGATTTTCTATTACCTCTTTCCGGTTGCAGAGAGGTTCGAGACGGCGGCTGGCTTCGAGCAGAGTGCTGTTGCCCGGGCATTTTTTCAGCGCAGAATCAGCTAATTCAAAGGCTTCTGCAGGTCTGCCAAGCAGTTCGAGGCATTCGGCCGCAAGAGTATAACCCTCGATGCAGTCAGGAAATTGCCCGATAATTTGTCTGGCCTTCTCAAGCGCATCTTCCGTGTGGCCAGATTCCTGAAGAAAACTGCCGTGCAGTCTGAAGATCATTGGCCGGTCAGGCCACGCCGTTTCGAGGTCTTCGAACATCTGCATGGCCTGCGAAAAATTGCCCATCTGGCCCTGCAGGCGGGCAGAGAGGGTTATGACTTCGCCACTCTGCTTTTCATTTTCGGGAAGAGAGCGAAGGAGTCGCATGGCTTCTTCATAATTCTTCTGGCAGATGAGAGCGCGTATTTGATTTAACATTGTTTTGATGTCGTTTAATGGTTCAGGCCGCCGAAACCTGAAATGCTCTGACGCTTTCGCGGTTTTTTTTCGCATCGAAGGATGTCTGCAGGAAAAATTCGACCAGAGCACCGTCATGCCGCAACCCGGCCGGAATGTCAGCAGTTTTGACGTAGATATTTTCAGGAAGATCGCGTGCTTTGATGAATGCGAAAGGTGATTCAGGGTTTTTCATGATCAGGCAGCCCTGGTGCTTTTCAGACTGAGCGCCTTTCGTTGGCGCACCTTTTTGAACAGCTGCATTAGAGACTGGCTGGCCCCAGTAGCGACAACAGGCAGAAACAAGTTCGCGGCTGTTCACTGAGGCCGGGGTCAGATTGAATTTGCGCATGAATTCGCTCAATTCTTCGGGGATCGCCCACCCCTGCTCGGTTCTTGCCTGAGCGGCCAGACCGGCATGCAGAGATGCCGCATCACGGTTTCCCTGCGCCATGAGGATTCTGGCCATGAGGTAGAAAAGGTTGACCTTGGTTTTGGTTTCGCCGGTCGCTTCAGCAGCGCGGCAGGCGTTTTCCCATGCTTTTGCGGTATCGCCGCACTCAAAGCGCAACCTGGCAATATCTGAATACATATACCAGGGCACCCGTTTGCCTTTTATGAGAGCTTCGAGTTCGTCGGCAGCCTGCTGCTCGTGACCGTTTTCAGCAAGACAGAGGGCGGCTTTGCGTGCATATTCGATTTTACCGGGAAATTCTTTGTATGCTTCAAGGGCGGTTTCGCGACATTCAGCAAAATTACCGAGTTCGAAGAGGGCGTTGGTGCAGGCGAAATACCAGCGCTCGCGCCACGAAAGGATTTTGCTGCCGTTGTATTCGCGTGGGGTTTTGTCGAGTGCGTGCCTGTTGAGATAGTTGAGATATTGCAGTGTTTTTTCAGGAAGATTCAGCACTTTGCAGGCATCCGTTGCCGCAAATACAGTTAATTGCAGAAGCACTGCATCAGGGCCCATGTCGAGCAATTGCTCGCAGATTTCGAGGATTTTTTCATTATTCTTGCGGCTTTTGGCATCGGCTAGATCGAAATCATACAGCATCCATTGATTTTGATTCTTAAGCAGATGAGAATCGGGCATGATTTCGACAGCCTCGTAAAGAACCTGCCAGGCTTCTTCTCTGGCCTGAAGGTGGCGAAGACATGAAATCAGGCGCCAGGCAACATCTTCATTTTTTTCGGCCAGCCAGCATTGCCGGAAGAAATCAGCCGCCTGTTGGTGCCGGCCGTTTTTTCTCAATTCTTCAGCTTCTGCGAACATTGTTCTGCTATCGTTTTCCATGGCCTCTCCTTTAAACGATTATTTTAATTGCTCAAGCAATATTTAAGTCTCCGGTCGGCTCTGCATTCAAAAAATCTTAAAATTCAACAAAGAATGTTAATCACCCCGCTCTCGCGCAAACCCGCATTCTTCCGTCGAGGTTGACATTGACCGTGCATACGCTCCCATCAGCGTTACAGAATTTTCGAG
>CAZPCO010000390.1:0-3779 GCA_964585025.1 uncultured bacterium
CTCCTGATTCCGGCCTCCTTTGCCATTTCCAGTAACGTCGAGAGTCAATTCTCCGCCTGCAATCATGGCCATTGGACCTGACGAAAAACATCCAGCCGCAATGCGGTCGATATCTGAAATGACACGCTCAGTAAGTCTTTCAACTGGCCCGACATATAATTCTTCCTTCATTTCCACCTTGAACCCGGCAGAATTAAGTGCTTCAGCGCAGGCAACCCGTGCAGTGCGGTTATTGCCGATCACAAAATTGAAACACCTGGCAAAAGCAGCTTCACCACCTTTCGGAGTTTCCTCGAGTGCACCGCACATCCCGGCTTCAATCAGCTTGCGAATCCTTGCCGGGGCTGCCTGAAGCAGATTGTATCTGCACATTACCTCACAGGCATCGGCAAAAGTTGATGTATCCGGCACCGTTGGGCCCGAGGCGATAAAATCCAGCGGGTCACCAGGAACATCTGAAAGAATGAGACTGATGACAGTGGCTGGCCAGGCCTTATAGGCCAGCCATCCGCCTTTTATTGCAGAAATATGCTTGCGAACAGTATTAATCTCGCTGATCGATGCTCCTGAGCGCAAGAGGGTTGTAGTCAGAGCGCGCTTGTCATCAAGAGTCAGTGGGTAGCGTGGCAAAGGCATCAGGCTTGAACCACCACCAGAGATCAGACAGATCAGCAGATCATCGGCCTCTGCTGCTTCGGCGATTTTAAGAATAGCATTGGCTCCAGACATTCCCGCTTCATCTGGTACCGGGTGCCCCGCAGAACATAGTTTCACTCTTAAAAAGCGGTTTTTCTCTAAGGGTAAATTGCTGTGTCCATCGTTCGCACATTCGGGCACAACGGTCGGAACGTTTACCAATCCAAGAGAAATACGATCGCCAAGAAGATTCTCGATAGCCGAAACCATTGCAGCTCCAGCCTTGCCGGCACCGATGACCGATATGTTTGCATATCTGCTTAGATCGAATTCCCGCCCCTGAATTATCAGCGACGAACCATTGTATTGCAGTTGCGACAGCATTATCCGCGATGGGTCGGCAGCGGCAAGAGCGCTTTCATAAGCCCGCAGCAGATATTCCCGGGCCTGACAAATTCTGCCTGTCTGCCCATTGGCAATAAGCTCAGGCAGGTTTCTGACTTGATCAGGCATCAGCGGTGAAATTCAACGAGATTTTTGCCATTGGGGCCTTTCACGACTTTCATCTCAAATCCTGGCTTCGGATTGAATAACTGAATGCCAAGGTACTCTGCATACTGTTCTGCATCTTGAATTTCATCGTAGGAATCTTCAAAAGTTCTGTGCAGTCTGACAATATTGCCATTTCTGAGGACCAGACAGGTTTCATACCAGAATTGACCGGTTGAAGCACCGTTTTTTGTCGTTCTTTCCCGCGAATCTACAGCGACACAATTTATATCACCCAGTGCACAGAGATACTTTTCGCTGATAGAACCAAAAATACTTGTGACCCGGAAAAGAGCATTACGAGTCCTGTCGAGCACATAGTAGCGTTTGACGCCATAATACAGAGCTGCTGCGATCATGGCATAAACAGCTCCTGAAAACAAAGCCGTCACGGGAGTCATTCTTGCATCGGCAATTGAGCGCAGAAGAAAGCCAGCCGGCAAGAAAACGAACATAAGAAAAAGAAAAAAGCGCATCATGCTGTCAAGCGGCTTGACAATCTCAAGTCTCGGCAGTTTCCTGATGTCGAACCTTTCACCACTTTCATTTGCTGCCATAACTTCCTCCATCTGCATAATTGCCAATATACACCCGTTCCGTCAGGTTTACCAGCCTGAACGCCTTGAAAATCCGGCTTTTATGCAATGAACTGGCTCACTCTTGTTTCTCAGCATGCATGCCGGGAAGAGAAGAACGACAAAATATCTCGAGATTTCAGGTTTCCGGCTTCTGCCTGACCATAACGATCATCGTCAGGTCATCCCCAGCTTCCGCTCCACCCAGCCAGGCTTTCCAGGCTGCGATGATCCGGTGGTAAAAAACCTCGGCACTGTCATCATAACAGGCACCTATCAGATCATAGAATCCCTGGTAACCAAGTTCGACACCTGCCTGATTTTTAGCTTCCACCAGACCGTCGGTATAAAGGATCATTGCCTGACCAGGCAGAATATTCAGCTTCAGATTATTGAAAACGTTCTTTTTGAAACCTCCGAGCACGGCTCCAGAATGTTTAATCTCGGTGACAGTTCCCGAAACTGCATCGAACATGACTGGAGAACAGCCCCCGGCGTTGGCATAGGTAATCAAACCGCTGCTGCGTTCAACCAGCAGAAACTGAAACGTCATGACTTTTCGTTGCACACGGTTCTTGATCGCCAGAATAATCTGATGCAGTCTGGCAAGCAGCGAAGCCGGGTCGTTGTGAACGTCACGACCGCAGATGACCCCGGCTTTCGCCATGGCCATGATCAGCGAAGCTCCTATGCCATGACCGGCAACATCGCCGAGAAGCAGGGCAAAATGATTATCACCAACGGCAAAATAATCGAAATAGTCCCCGCCAAGTTCGATCATCGGCAGACTTCTGCCAAAAATTCCATACCCTTCGATTTCAAGCGGCCTGCCAGGCAACAGCCGGGCTTGAACTATGCTTGCAATCTTGAGTTCCTCGAATTCAGCCATACTTGAATTGAAAATCGCAGCCATTTCAGAGAATTCATCGTTGCCACCCTGCGGCAATCTGAAGGAATCATCGCGGGCCTCGAGAGCAACGGCAGCCTGATGCAGGCGGTTTACCGGCAACAGCAGATTCAGATAGAGAACCAGCATCATTGCCACAACCAGCGTAGCTGCCAGCAGAGCAAGAAACAGCAGATTGCCGGCTTCCAGGTGAATTTCTTTCTCGATGTTTTCAAGAGGGTACAGCAGACAATAGCTTAATCTATTGGTTTTATGCCCTTTGAGGCCTACAAACAAACAGTTTTGCCCTTGAAAAGTCAAAATCTCAGGCTCGGGAAGTTGATAATCTGCAACCCTGAGAAATAGTTCATTCAATTCAGGGTTTTCTTTAAGATCGGCCTTTCTCTCGTCGATCAGGAATCTGTCGCGCGCTACGAAAACCTTAAAGCCAAAGGGGTTGCGCCTCAAATCGTTTATCTGTGCCTTCATAAACTCTTCCTGAATCACGATCATGTCGAACGCGCCCATCAGGTAAAGATCGAAATATTCCCTCATCGACATGCTGAAAGCTTCTGCATAAAGAAGAAACCGCATGCTCCCCCATCCTGCTTCAGCAAGCCAGCCCTCGGCGTTTATCAGATCATAAATAACCATATTCACCGGCTTCTGGAAAACCATTTCGACAAGATAGGCCCGTTCGGCAGAAACCTCGGCAATTGTCTGCGAATTCAGAGCCGCCAGATGATGGCTGGCCAGGAGTTCGACGTTTCTTCGTTCATCAGGAGGAGCATCCTGCAAACTGCCGGCGCCATTGACGGAATAGTATTCCTGGTTCTGGAGGTCAGCTGCATTTGGCGGCATCTTCACCATATGCATACTGGAAAATGTGTGATTTAGCCGCTCGGCCAGTTTGCTGCCGACACGAGATGGCGAAAATCCAGAGCTTTGAACCGATTGCTCATCGGCAAAAATTTTTCTTATCTCGCGGGTATATTTTGAATATTCACTCAACAGGCCCTGATCGACCCTCTGAATGAATTCCACCATCTGCTGATTCTTTTCGCGCACCAGAGTCGACTGTTTGTTGGAAAAATAATCGTAGGCGACAAACCCCAGAATAGTGAGCGGTATGC
>CAZPCO010000391.1:0-1534 GCA_964585025.1 uncultured bacterium
TTCGACCCCAAATCGCAGGAACTGCTCTGGGATTTCACCAAGCCAATGACCAACACCGAATTTTTCGGTGGCCTTGAATACATGTTCTAAGAAGCATGATTCATGTTGATAAGAGGTAAATAAAGATGAGAAAAATGAGAATACTTGCGTTATTGTTGCTGGTTGCACTTGTGGCTCTGGTTGGTTGCGGCGGTGGTGGCGGCAGTGGGAGCGAAAGCGCCCTGACCTCTGCTGATAAGGATGTCGCCGGCATCACCAGTACTCTTGATAAGTTCGCAGCCGCCCTGAAAAGCGGCGATGTCTCAAGTACCGGTCTGTTTGCTCAGACCAGCACTGATCAGACTGCCAAAATCCTCTATGTTAAAGATTTTGGCGCTGATATGAGCAATCCCTCAGACAATCAGACCTGGGAATTCAGTGTCCTGCCTGAAAATATTACTCAGACATCGCTTGATAAAGCCATTGTTAAAGCTTCCAAGGTTATGTCGACCGGCAGAACCCTTTGGCTGGTATTTGCGATGCTCAGGGAGCAGGGCGTCTGGTATATCGAAGGCATAACCGTCGAAGAAACCGGAACCGGCGGCGCATTCACTGTTTCCCGCTATTATCCTGTTGTTCCTGGCTCGAGCATGAAGTATCTCGAATCCGGCACTCCTCCGACCTATTATACCGATGGTTTTTCTGCCACAGACTGGATCGAAAAGAATGGCATAAAAATGTACCGGACAACCAGCTCCGATGAAGCTTACCCCATGGGCACTTCGATTCGGGCTCAGAGGGCTCAGCTCTTTGATCGTACCGGCTTCTACGTGGGCTACAATTCCTCTGGAGAGCTTTGGGCTTATTCGTCACTCGTGAACGGCGGTCAGCCTTATCGAATTTTGAAAACCGCCTATGCTCTTGGCCAGAAGGAAGTGGTTACCGAAACGACATCGAATGGTACTTTTGTAACGACCCTGACGATCGGGGCGCAGACAAAATCGATGCCGACGCCGCTGCGCACTTTCTCGACCATTCCGGTTACCGAAGAAGTCAGTTTTCTGATCAATGGCACGCCGGCGACTGAAACATCGATCATCTATTTTGCAGACGGCATCGGAATAGTAGCTATTGAAGACTATGGCTATAATTTGACAACCCCTGATTCGACGGATTTGTTGTTTGAAAGGTATGTTGACGGTCTTTATGACCGCAATCTCCCGACCGTCAGTCCGCAGGCCAGTTCGCAGAATGTAGTTGTCGGCCAGGCAATGGTTCCTGTTCAATTTTCTGCCGCCAACGGTACCGGGCCAATGACCTGGACGGTTGCAAACGCTCCGGTCGGAGTAACCATCGATTCAGCCACCGGCCGGATGGCGGGAACTCCTGACCCGACTGCTCCTCTGATGACCTGGAATACCATAGTTACCGCAACCGACATTTATGGGCGCCAGGGAACCAGCCAATACAACATTGCCGTGGTTAATGCTCCACCCCTGACCGTTACTGCTCCAACCAGTTCTCAGCAGGTCGTCATCGGTCAGAAGATGACTGA
>CAZPCO010000391.1:1634-3778 GCA_964585025.1 uncultured bacterium
GGTCACTGTCACTGCCCAGGATAAAATTGGCGGTACTGGCTCGATGGTATTTACCATTTCGGTAATCAATCCTCCGGCATTGGCCGTTACTGCTCCAACCAGTTCTCAGCAGGTCGTCATCGGTCAGAAGATGACTGATGTGCAGTTCACTGCAGCCAACGGCACTGCCCCTTTAACCTGGACTCTCGGCACCGGTGCTCCGGTCGGTGTTACACTCGATTCCAGTACCGGCCGGATGTATGGCACAATTGATCCGGCGACCGCTCTTGGCGATCACCCGGTCACTGTCACTGCCCAGGATAAAATTGGCGGTACTGGCTCGATGGTATTTACCTTTTCCGTCAAATCGCCGATCACGATCACGCCGGCCAACGGCAACCAGACCATATATGTGGGAGGCACTATTCAACAAGTCGCTTTCACTGCTGCGGGTGGCAGCGGTACTGGTTTTACCTGGTCTGTCACCGGCAACCCTGTTAATATTGGTATTGGCGGGAGCGGCCTTCTTTCTGGAACCGTAGTTAAGTCAACAGCCCCCAGACCTTACGATCTTATAATTACCGCAACTGATTCACTTGGTAACACCGGTTCTACGAATTACACCCTCACTGTCACCCCTCCACCACCTTTGTCGATCACTTCCAGTGATGGAGCAAGCATGCAGCAGGTGGTTATCGGTCAGAGCATGACAGCTGTCACCTTCAGTGCTACTGGCAATATAGGTGCGGTAAACTGGTCATGTTCGGGACAGCCCAGCAACATCGGTATCGGTTCAACCGGTATTCTTTCTGGCCCTGTCGTTTCGTCGACTGTAGCCAAGGACTACGTGGTAACCGTTACTGCAGTCGATTCGCAGACAGGCGGCACCGGAAGCATGCAATATACGCTCAGGGTCGTTCCGGGCACCTATTACATGCCGTCATATTACCCGACAGTTCCCGGTAACGAATATATTTACGCCGTTTTGCCCGATATGTCTGACTTTACCGGCAATCCATCACCTGATCTTTTGCCGGTCCCAGACCGCATGTTGATTACTACGCTCTCTGATAATCTGGCTTTGCAGGTTACTGGTGGCGAGACTGTTACTTTCTACAAGGATTACACTGCGCCAATCGTGGCTCCATCACCGAATGTCCGGGCTGGAATCCGTAAGAACCTTCGTGGGGCGACACGCAGCACTCTGCGTGGGGCGACCACTCCAGAACTTGCATATTATCGAGGCTTCGATGCAGTTGGAAACATCTGGGAATATTGCCCGGCGATCAACGGTGGGGCCCCATACATGCTTTACCCGGCCTGGATGAATCCGGGTGACACATTCCAGTTCACTCAGAATTACAACTATTACGATTCTGATCTAGGAGCCCAGCAAACCTATTCTGCAGTCACTAGTATTACAGTTGGGGATGCTCTGGTCAATGGAATGGAAACCCCTCTCAGCACTTACAATAATCTGCTGAAGGCAACCTGGAAAACCTCGATCGACACAGTTCCGCAGGGAGCCAAAGAGTTCTATTTCGCTGAAAACATTGGCGTGGTCGCTTACTACCAATATCCAGATCAAACTTTGACTGCCCCGAACTACAAGGAACTGATCATGACCACTAAACTATCTGGAACGGTCACTGATAACCCCGTTCAGATCAATACGCCAGCGATATTACCCTATACCGCTGTTGTTGATATATCCCTGAATGCCTCAGGCGGCGATTCCGCCAAGGGCTATGTCTGGTCTCTAGTTTCTGGAACCATGCCGCCCAATCTGACGTTGCAATCTAACGGAAAATTGGCCGGTACGTCTTTGGGAACCGGTAGCTTTGCCTTCATTCTCAAGGTAGAGGATTACTATTTCCGGTCTGCAACCAGAGAATTCACGATGACTGTGCCCTGATAGTATCTAAAGCAGGAGCCGCGGCAGTTTTCTGCCGCGGCTCTTTTTACAATAATCGAAATCTTTTTCAGCTCTCTGCCGTGTTGATCAGGCAATCCGGCTGTATTTCGACTGTTGTCAGTGAAGATGGGCTGACCTGCTGCCGCCCGGAAAAGATGCTTCGGTAAGGATTTCGTGAATGATCTGCAGCGCGCCCGGAGTCACTTTTTTGTGGGTCGCTGATTCATATCTGCTGACAAAGGTGTCGAGA
>CAZPCO010000392.1:0-3773 GCA_964585025.1 uncultured bacterium
GATTCTCCGATTGATTTTTTTGCCAGTTCGATATCTTTGATCATGGCCTTGGCATCACGACCGAGCTTGTCGTTGGGAGCAAGGCTGATTACCCGCTGAAAACTGGTCACGGCCCGATCAAAGGCAGTTGCATCGCCGGCCAGACCCTTGTCTGTCCAGGCAAGGCCAAGATGGTAGTTGTATTCAGGGTTGTCCCCCTGTTTTGCCAGTGCTTCATCGTATTTGGCAATGGCTTCGTCGAGTTTGCCCTTCTTGTAAAGCTCGTAACCTTCAGAATGCAGAACCGCAGCCTCGGCAACGCCTTCCGGAACGCCGCCCTCGGCGCTGCCACTTGCATTCGTATCAGCAGCCCGCTTCTTTTTGAGCTTGGCCCAGATGTCGTCCTTTTTGCGCTGTTCTTCTTCACGCGCCAGAGCTTCCTCGGCGAGACGTTCTTCTTCAGCTCGTTTCAAAGCCAGTAAACGTTCGTTTTCCTGATCACGCCAGCGGCCGAGTGCCGCAAACACGGGCTTGAGACGTTCTTCAAACTGGCCCGGGCTGTTTTTAAGCGGCTCAAGAATTTTCTCAGCGTCGGGGTATAACCCATTGATGAACTGCAGTGTGCCGTAATAGTAGCGCACTTCAGGGTCATCTGGGGTTTCTACATAGCGGGCAGCAAAAGTCTCATTGCCCTTTGCCAGCAGACCCCGGTCATTTTTCGAAGCCAGTCCAGGGTCAGCGAGAATCTTGGTAAAATATAGATCGAGCGCTGCATTGAGCCCCTGAGATTCCATGGCATTGAATACATCGGCCAGGGGACCAGTCTCGGGAGCAAAATACTTGTTAAGCTCGATGTCTTTTTCTTTAGGCTTTTCGACTTCGAGTTCAAGGCCTTCGAAAACCATCAGACTCTTTTCGGTGGTATCGCGGGTCACCTTATTTTCGGGAATCACCAGCCCGTATTGCCGAAGGCTGGTTCCGGAGCCGATGAGGGTTAGAGCTTCGCGCACCACCGGATCAGCCGTGCGAACCGGTTTTTCCTGAGTCTTGCCGGAGCCGATGATCTTCTGAAGCTGAATGACACGCGGGTGATCCGGAGCCTGTAATGCTGCTTCAGCAAGCAGTTTTCGCGCCTTCTCGAGATCCTTCATATCGACGTAAACCTGAGCCAGCCAGACTCGGGCCGAAAAATTCTGGCGATCGATAAGCAGAATATTCTCAAATTCAAGCGCGGCACTTGTAAGCTCACCGCGGTTGTAGCATTCCTGGCCGGCCTGCAGAAACCCGTCGATATCTTCGTCGGTCTGCCCCAGCAAACAGCCGCCACCCAACAATGGCAGAACAAAAAGTGAGGCAACAAGCCTTTTCTGCAAACTGCTCTTCATTGAAAGTTTATTTCCTGGCCAAGAACGGCAACCCTGATGCTGTTGCGTGCCCGGGTTGGAAACACGTGCAGCTGTTTGCCGGTATAATTGATTCCGCCAACTGCGATCATCTCAAGATAACCATCGTTGTCGAGATCTGCAAATGCCAGCGGTGCGACCGTTTTGCCGATATATTTCGGAAACCCGGCCAATGGCTGACCACTGCGCGACAAAGCCATGACATAACCGGCCTTTTCAGCAGTGCCTTGCGGATTCCAGGCCGTGAATACCAGGTCGGGCCGGCCATCTCCGTCGATATCGAGAATACGCGGGGCATGATAGATGGCATGCCCGGTCTTGAATGGCCAGCCTGGCCGCGGTGAACCATTTTTGTCGCAGACGGTTATCGTTCCATCAGCCTGGCCAATTATGAATTCATCATGACCATCACTATCAAGATCGGCAAGACGTGGGGCGGTATGGGCTCCGTCGGTGAGTGGAAATTCACTTAATTTTCGGCCTTCAGTATCCCACATGATAAATTTTTTATCGGGTGTGGTGGTATAAATCTCCTTGATGCCGTCACCATCGATATCACCGGCATCGACGTTGAACGGCCAGGTCATGTTGGCGCTGGTTTCCTGGGGCCAGCCACGTGTCTGCGCCCCGGCTTCATTGAGAACCATGACTTTGCCGCCGTCATCCTTGCAGATTATTTCTTTGACGCCGTTACCATTGAGATCGCGGGCAACGACCGCCGCAGAAACCGAAGAATTCATTCTGACTTCCCAGATCAGGCGACCCTGCTCATCAATTCTGCTGACAGTGCCTGACTTGGAACCTACAAAAACGTTTCGGATGCCGCTGCCATCGACATCAGCGATCTCGGGCGCCGAAACCAGAATCTTGCCACGAGTGTCGAGAACCCATTTTTCACGCCCGAGCGAATTGAGGCAATAGACTTTGCCATCCTGGGAGGCTACAACAATCTCAGAGCCACCGTCGTTATCAAGATCTGCAAGCTGCACTTCCGCCAGGATCGGCCCGCCGGTCTGTTTTGGCCAATAGGGCGGCCTGAATATTTCGCGGCCTGAAGACGAGAAAATATGCACCTTGCCGTCTGTAGCTCCAAAGACAATGTCTTTTTTGCCGTCACCGTCAAAATCTTCGATGACTTTGGGCTGACCGTAAACATCTCCGTGAACCTGTGCTTCAAAGGCAGGAAATCCCTGAGCCGAAGCACCACAGCTACCGGCAAGCAGCAGTGCCGCAGCAAACAGTAACCGGAAACAGGAACCGGTCATTTGACGTAATGATCTGCCGGGCATTGTTTTACCTCCTGCGTTCAGTAGACGGTATGGTCGCGATAAATTTTTACCAGTGCGCGCAGCTCGGCAACCACCCCGGTCGGCTTTGCCACGCCGCGGGTTACGACTTCCCAGATGTCGTAATTGCCGACCAGAACACCCTTCGAATGATGTGGCACATTATAATAGCTGCGGTTTCCATCTTCGTAAGGTTTAACACTGACAACCTTGAATTCTCCGTCGGCAAAAGCCATGTTGTATTCTTTGTCGATGCGATCGGTAGTGTATTTTGCCGGGTAAGCCAGATTGTGATTGTTCATATTGTACTGATTGCATATATTAATTTTAACCTTTTCGACGGCAGCCTGGGCGAAATTTCTCGCCTTGATGCGCTGCGATTCTACCAGAATCATGTCGGTGCTCAGCCTTGAACTGAGCCAGTAAGCAACCCCGAGAATGCCGAAAATGACCAGCATAATCAGCGAGGTCATGGCGATAAAACCATGTCTTTTAATCATATTCTTTCACCGTTTTAACGCAGACAAGATCGGTCTCGAGGCGAACAGCAAAGTCTATCTTTTCGGTGCGACCCGGGGTCTTCGGGTCGGCAAGCATGAACTGCACATGCAACTGTCTGATATCACCGTTGTCTTCGGTAAACTGAAGATCGGAAGCCTTCTCTGCGATAGCCTTGCGCTTGACGTTACCGTTGTAATCCTGCGTTTCTCGGATCAGCTCTTCTTTGTCCAGAAAATACCTGACCCGGTCGCGACGATTCAGATCATCGATGGAGGTAAGAAAAAATACCACCTCTTCACCACCATTTTCAGGCTTCTTGTCTTTGTCGTATACAGTTACCAGATTTGGAAACAGGTCACCGATTTTTTCGCCCTGCAGATACAGATGGCCGTCTTCATCCTGCTTGAGAATCGGATTGATCTGTTTGAAATCGGTAAAAATCTGCTTCATGACCAGCTGAATCCGCTGATTGAATTCCATATGTTTCTGACCCCAGGAAAAAGTCGCAAGATTGCTGCGAAAAACCATGATGAGCGTCAGAACGATAAGAGCGATGACCAGAGCAGAAACACTCATTTCAATCAGAGTAAAGCCGCCCTTAGCT
>CAZPCO010000393.1:0-3757 GCA_964585025.1 uncultured bacterium
CCCTGCAGTATCCAGCGCAGAGTGCCTGCCTGAACGGCGGCACAACGCCTGCCGGCAGCGTGACGAAAAGCGATGGCTTCGCGAAGACAGGCAGTCATCCAGATGCTCTGGATCAGATCGCAGAAAAGGGTTTGCGGCTGCATCAGTCTTTCAGCAGCCGGTGTACGAAAGGTTTGAAATTTTCACGATGCAGTCTGGTTATGCAGGCAAGTTCGTCACCGGCATCATGGCGGGGATTCCTGCGCAGAAAAAAAGCGATATGCGGGTTTTTTAGACGTTCTTCCGAGGGGTCGCTTACCCCGGGAAGCAGCGGCGTCGGATTTTTTAGCCTGACAATACCGGAACCGGCATCGTAGAAATCGCCATAAATCTTGCGGGCAGCGGCATCGAGAATTTTCTGCATCACTGCAGGAGTCTGCCGGTCGAAGCGCGGAAAAAATTCATTGAAATAAGCCGGCAAATAGCGATAAGTTCTAAACCCGCTCGATAGCAGAAACCAGTAAAGAGGCATCGAACCGGCATTCTGCAACACCTCGAACATGAATTTTCCCCAGACGCGCGGCAACTCGAAACTGCCCCAGAAATCGGGGTGAATGATCGTATCACCGCTGAACATGATGCGCAGCTTTTCGCCATCAAGATCGAGATCACAGAGAGCCGCCGAAGTGAAACCGCGCAGCACTTTCGCATTGTCTTCAAGCAGCACTGCGGTGGTTTTTCGCTGCAGATCATCGAAAAAAGCTGATTTTTCAACCTGATAGAAAGAGTGCATCAATTCAAACATGCGCATTTTCAGGTCGGCATCGAGACGATCGACCTGCTCGATACGGCCGGTTAATGTTCTGTCAGGCGTGTTTCCGCTGCTCATAAAGCTCCGAGATTGGCAAGATGCAAGGGGCGACCGGAAAAATCGTATCTGTCGTTTTCCGGCCAGAATACCTGATAAATAATACTCCAGTACGGGATAAAAAATACAGCTTTCAGAGAAGCGATTGCCGGGTAATCTTCGGCCATGCCGATTGCAGCGAACATGGCTCCCCGTAGTTTTGCCTCTCTGGCAGCAGCCCGAAGCAGATGCGGCACAATTTCCATTTCCCGGCCCGGTTCGATTGCCCAGGGGTCGAGAAGCACGAAATTGACCTGATCACCACAGGCTGGAATCGGGCAGGGCCCGAAAATTCCCGGAGCATAGTGCCAGCATTTCTGCAGAAACGCGAGCGATGGGCCCAGATGGGTGACGACGATCTGGCGAAAATGCTGCTGATTCCAGATTCCGATGGCGCCAACCAAAGCTGAGTCATCGAAAATGCCGAGCATATCAGTGTAGCCAAGCCCCGGGAAAGCGTTGAAATCAAGATGCGGCGCACCGTCATAATGTGATCCGGCTCTGGCAAAGAGGTGATGCAGGGCCGAAAGGTCGCCGGCATCGAGAAACCTTGTTTCAAAACTTTTGCCGGTCTGACGCGGCCGCTTGTTTTCGGGCCAGCGGCGGCCAGGGCCGGACAAGGGAATCATTGCGGTCAGAAAACGCGAAATCGGCTGATAAACTGGCATTGCTCCATCAGCCCGACCTGATTCAAGTAATTGTCGGGCATAATGATTATCAGCCAGAATTGAAGTCAGAGTTACCGGCAGCGGCTGGTCGCGAAATATCTCGCGAAACGCCTTATAGCCGCGCAGCAGATATGAACCGCCGCGAATTTCGGGATGGAATCGCAGATGATGCAGATAACCGATTGAAGCCGGCCGGCCGCCAAGATATGAAGGCCTGACCGATCTGATGCCAAGCCCGGCAAGTGCGGCAAAGCCCGGGGGGCGAATCAGCACCAGATCGTGCCGGTTGCCGAATACAGCCAGCGAGGCAAGAAACGAAGGCTCATTCCGGTAATCGAGACCCAGATAATCAGCCGGCATCTGGCAGATCAGCCCCAACTGCCTGATCTGTGCGTCGAGTTCTGTCAGGCTTTCCGAAATGGGCTCATTTTCTGCATGAGAAAAGAAGACTCTTTTTTCGATAGCGGCGTGAGGCACGCGGATTCTCAAATATTCAGGCCGGCCAGAAGATGGTTGTCTTCTGGAAAACCAAGGGGAATGCCGAACTTTTCATCAACTTCACGTCGGCCGTAATAATTCTGGGTCAGAAAGAGAACGAGAGTCGAAAGGCTCTGCATGTTGGTCTGGGGCGCCAGCGCACGCCTGACGATCGAGCGGGTCGAATAGAAGCGGCGGCGGTAATGCCGGCAGGCTTCGGCGAGCTCTTCAGGCGGCAGCATCTGCGGCCGGTAAGGAACCTGGCCGAACCGGAAACTCTTTTCGAGCCACCAGGCGTCGTAGAGCATGCGCCCCTGCGTGGCGAGTTTTGCATAGAGAGGGGTTCCGGGGAATGGCACCAGATGGTTGAAGGCAACCAGAAAAAACTGGTGCTTGAGCGCAAACTCGAGAGTGCGGGCAAAAGAACCCGTATCATCACCATCGACGCCGAAAAGAAAAGTGGCATAAACACAGATATGGTTTTTTTTGAGCTCTTTCAGGGCTCTCTCATATAGCTCGACCGATTCGTTACTCTTCTTGTTCAGCGCCAGAAGCAGGTCTGAGCGTAAAGATTCAAAACCGATCAGCACTCCCACACAGCCGGAATCAGCGAGAGCTCTGGTCAGGGTCGGGTCGGCAGCCGCTTCGACGCTGATCTGGGTCACCCATCTGATATTGAGAGGCTGCAGAGCGCGGCAGAGGCCGAAAACTGCTTCGGGGTTCGCGGCAATATTGTCGTCGATAAGAAACACGATTTTCTGCCCGGTGCGCCTGATTTCTTCGGCCACCTCTTCGGGAGGTCGGAAATAATGACGGCCGCGGGAAAAGGCAGTGATCGAACAAAACGAGCAATGATGCGAGCAGCCGCGGGAAAATTCAACGAGCGCCAGCGGCAGATATTTTTTGTCGGCATAGACTTCCCGGGCAGGAAAAATGCCCTGCCATGGAAAGTCGAACGTGCCGTCATATCGCTTCTGCAGTGAACCGGCGGCGGCATCTGCGAGAACCTTTGCCCACACGCTTTCAGCCGGGCCGACGACTATCGCATCGGCAAATCTCTGCACTTCTTCGGGGCACAGGCTGGCATGATAACCGCCCATTACCACTTTGATACCACGTTGCCGATAGGCGGCAGCTATCTGATAGGCCCGGCGGGCCGTATAAGTTTCGACGGTTATGCCGACCAGATCTGCTGGAACGTCAGTATCTACCGGCTCGATGCGGTCATCCTGAATTGTTATCTGCCAGTCGTCGGGAGTCAGAGCCGCCAGAACCGCGAGCACCAGAGGCTCCATCTGCCAGGTCGCAACGTAATTCTGGCCTGGCTTTCGGCCAATCGAGGGCATGATCAGGGTCAGTCGCCTCTTCATGCGGCGCTGATTCCGATAAGGCAGTTACCTGCATTGACATCGAGCAGAAGAAGCTTCATGTTTCACCTTCACATCAGAATAGTCAGGCAATCATCCTCATTAAAACCTGCTGCCTGGTGTTTTGCTCACGGCACTCAGGGTCTTAGCCATCAGTCTAAACGAAGTCAGCGCAAATTGCAAAACCGGCAGGAGTCAGAAAATCACTTCTTCGTCAGCCATCAGTTCGGGAGTAAAGCGCGACAGATTGCGGGCATAAAAGTTATAGCCAAGATTGGCAGGTATGGCGATTGCGGGTAGACAGCGCGACCCGGTGAGGCGTTTGAAAATCGACCGCAGCGAGTAAGCATGCTGCCAGG
>CAZPCO010000394.1:0-3743 GCA_964585025.1 uncultured bacterium
GAAACCGACTGGCAGCCATAATGAAAACTGTCCGCTGCCTGATGTCAGGAATTTTTTGCAGGCCTTTACACGGAAATCAATAGAAAGAATTGAAACAATCTTCAGCTTTTATCAACCGAATGGAAAACTCGAAATTTGCCAATTCTGTAACTTTCCAGCAAAAAGCTGACTTTTATCTTGAAGTTCACGATAAGGCCGTGCGTTTTCATCTCAACCACTGAGGGCATCTCGAAGATATCCGTGTAGATCCGAGTTCATCCGTGGGAAACTCTCTTCGGCCTGCTTTCTATCCAGATTCATCCGTGGTCACAGTTTGAGCTGCGCCTTCAACCTATCCACACGGTTCTGCAGATCCTCTGAATCCGGTTGAAATTTTGGAATGTCGAGATACTGCGAATATAACTGAAATCTCTGCAGGTCGCGGGCTTCGAGCGCCGTAGTTTCCTGGCCGGAGGCGTTCGATACCGCCAGGGCGGTACAGTCGAGAATCATCTGTTCCTCGAGCTTGCCTTTCAGTTTTCGTACTTGATCTATGCTTTCTAAAAGTTCTCTTGTCTGGGGAAGCTCGGCGGCTAGTTCTTCGGCCGGCAGTGGGTGCGGAGGCAGTTGCTGGTGCCAGAAATAGCGCATGCGAAACGGCAGTTCGAACGGAACATGCTCGAAGTTGCCATAATATGCTTCGGTCAGCGGGCCATGCGGCCCGAGAAACATGTCGAGGACTGCAGCGCGTCGATCATCGCTGGCAGTGCGCCCACTGGTGCCAGCCACGTGCTGTTCCATTATATCGACCACCCGGCCCAGGCTCATCATCCAGCGAAAACGCATAATGATCGCTTCGGCTTCACGAATTTTATTGGCGATAGCGACGACCTTTTCCTGGTATGTGGTTTTGGGGTCGGCGACGATTGCATAGACATTGTTGCGCCAGATAATTGCCGAGGTCTCGAGCGAGAGCTGGGCAAATTTCGCGATACGTGCGGTTACTGTTTTTGCCGCCTGAATAAAGCTTTCTGCTGCTGCCTGCATCTCGGTAACTGGTCCGGCCCAGTTTTTGTCGAAAAACGAGTTCAGAATCAGCTGCAGGCTTGAAAACATCTGGGTCAGCTGTTCTTCGATACGGAAATGTACCGAGTATGGCGAAGCCCCACCTCGCATCTGCAGGCGGCGCACCAGAAGTGAAACTGCCGCGGCCCGGCTGAATTGCACGGCATCATAGGCTGCGAACACCATTCCACCCCAGAAGAGCATGAAACTCAGCGGAAACAGCAGGTGCAGTGCCATCATGCCGCCACCGAGAAGCAGCGCCAGAAATGTAACGATGAACAGCCAGCTTTGCCCTGGGTTGCCAAGGTATTTGCCGAATTCAGCCATCATGTTGCCGGCAAGGCTGGCTGAAGGATTGATGGTTTCGCACAGGTAATGAAATTTTGCCGGCACCGTCGTTGGATTGGCCAGATACTCTTTTTCAAGAGGGTTGAGAGCTTCGTGAACTGGCCTTGCCAGACCGCATAGATGGCAGGCCCCTGCTTTCGCTGTCACTGCGGTATGGCATTGCCGACAGAAATGGCCGAGCATGGCGTTTTTGTTAGTCATGGGTCAAATTCTAATGGAAGGAGGCATTTTTATCAATGATGATTACAGCAATATCCGTTCAAAATATTAAATCATAGACTGAAGAGCATGCCACATGACACGATATTTGGAGTCGAAGCGATTTAAGGTTCGCACTTCAATTTGCCTGGGGCAGGCTTTCCGGCCAGCATGGTTCCTGAGCATGTCGAAGAATGGACAACTGGAAAGTAAGGCTCCGGGCCATGGCGCACTGGCTAATGATGTTTGGATCAAGCCATTGCAGGTAGGATGGCAATTTTGATTCAAGTCGCAATGATTCCACAGAAAGGTTAATTTCTATTAAGAAGCTGGAATTTTTAACTGTATGCAGGCATAATGAATAGGAATTTCAATGCAAAGGTTGGAAAAAGATGCCCAGATATTACCAAACGTTAGTTAGCATCATTGCTCTTTCTCTTCTTATTATGCTGTCTGGTTGTGGTGGTGGTGGCGGAGGAGGAACAACACTTCCGCAGGATACAGAAATTGCGCCGTCGGCCGTTTCTTCGCTCACTTCTTCTCAGAATCTCTATTCCTTTTCAAGTGTTGCGCAGAACCTTATCATGACTGTGCCAGTGATCAGTGGCCAGGTTGCAAATTTTCTGCTGACTGTCAACAACAATTCAGCTTCTTCACAGAACGTCGTTCTGACACCGGCAACATCTTTCGCCGCCTCGATACAGCCGCAGGAAAAATCTTCGCTGCAGGCTTCGCAGATTGCGCCTGACGCCGATCTGGTGCAGATGGCAGCGGTTAAGGGCCGGCTCGAACAGAAACTGCGCCAGGATACCATCGACAGCATTCGGCGGGTCGGCGGCAACCTCAGGTCCGCCATGCGCCCCAGCGATCATAGTGGGGAAGTTGTGGGCTCTCTCTATTCGATCAGTATGGTATCCAGTTCCTCAGGTCTTTCATATTTAACCAGATCATGCAAACTCGAGAGAATTACCGCGCATTGCAAAATTTTTCTCGACCAGGATTCTTACAGCGGTCTAAGTGCTGTCAGCGGCCCCTACATGGTTACCGCCAGCGATCTCGACCACTTTGCCAATGAATTTGAAACTTACATTTACCCGTTGATGAGCCAGAATTACGGCTCAGTTTATGACATAGATAAGGACAGTCGTCTGTCAATCATAATTTCCCCGGTATATGCAATAATTGGTTTTGCCGGGCTTTTCAACTCGATCGATATGACGCCTGGCGCTACCACCAACAGCAACCAGCGCGATATGATCGGCGTCTGGAGCCCGAGCAGTGCCAAGTGGCAGGGTGAATACTGGCGTGCCGCCACCCGCGAAACAATCGCGCACGAAATGCAGCACGCCACCAATTACAGTGCCAAAGTTTACCCAGGTGGCGTTGCCCGTACTGGTATCAGCAATTATGACGCCCTTCTCGAAACCATGTGGATCGATGAAGGCCTTTCTGTCGGAGCCGAAGCCAGATATCGTGCCAATCGGGCTGCAGCCGGTGAAATCAGCTATTTTGGCGGCCAGACCGTGGCTGACTCGGTAGCTAACGATAATCGCTTCAACTACTGGGTTCAGAACCCGGAAACCGTTAAAATGGATGATTTCAGCTACGAATTCAATGCTCACGAGCATTATGGCCAGAAAGGGCTGTTTAATTTCTATCTTTACGAACAGTTCGGTGCTGATAAAATCAAAGCGCTGGTTCAGACCACGACTACCGGCATGACCAATTTCGAAAACGTTTTTGGTTCTGGCAGCTTCGCTTCCCTGGTTACAAAATGGCAGTTCGCCGTTACCAACGAGGGCCTGCGCACTTCCGGCCTCGTTGATATTAATGCCATCAGCGCCCCTTACCGTTATCAGGCAGCGATGAAGCTTTCTACCGTTCATCAGGCCGTTCAGTACGATGCAAAATTCCCCGAAAGCATCCAGATTGCGCCGGGTGCGACTGCCTATTACGTCATCAGGCAGCCATCTACAACCACCGGATCTGAATACCAGTTCATCGTCGAATCGGCCCAGGGCCAGGCTATCAAGGTCGACATGATGCGATTGCCCTGAATCTTCTGTAAAACGCCCCGCAACGGTTTAGGCCGTTGCGGGGCGATTAAATTTTAGACCTGATTATTTTCGCGGGCGGGTTTTCACGTATTTGTC
>CAZPCO010000395.1:0-3740 GCA_964585025.1 uncultured bacterium
CATTCACATGAAAGATCAGCGCGGCAGCGGCATGGAACCGACCAACGTCATTTCGCAGTATAAATATCAGGATGGTCTTGCTTACTACGAAGCCACCAAAGATACTGCAACTCACTTCTACATCGATTATCTACCCAAAGGCACCTAAGTGTTTGAATACGAGCTGCGCATACAGCATGCCGGCACTTATCAGACCGGTATGGCAGAGATTCAGTGCATGTATGCCCCTGAATTCAACAGCCACTCAGAAAGCTTTGTAATGCAGGTAGAAGAAAAATAAGTCCGGCCCCACCTGGGTAAATTGTGCAAAATCCGGCAACCCCCTGGGGTTGCCGGATTTTTATTATCGGCAGGAAATTGAACTTATCTGGTTTTGTCTGCTTTAATAAAGTAACTATTGCCAACTGTTTCAGAGGTAAAGGGTGGCTCCATCTTTGCCTCGGCAGATTCGGCAGTGCGGGCTGTCAGAACAAAAACCCGTGCGAGCCCTTCCGTCTTGTCTTCTGGCTTTTGAACGACGAGAAGCAACGGCAAACCATACATGACCGGCTTGCCGGTTATGTCTTTCTTCTGCACCGACCAGTCGCCAGTCACGACAACCCCAAGGATTTCGTAATGTTTCTTTTCGTCTTTGCCCCAGGTAGTTTTGAAATATTCAAGCGCCGCATCACGGTCACTGCTTTTGCCTTTGCTTTCAGGCATAGTTCTTTCGGCAATTTTGGCAGAAAATTTGGCTTTGTCGGCCACCAGAAGCTTTTCCAGGCCCTGGATTCCTGGTTCCTGCGGGGTATGCTTCTGCCGCAGAGCTTCGAGCCTGTTGATTTCAGTATGAGCCGCAAGGCGATAGAAATCATGTGAATTTTCAAGTCCGGCAAGTTCTCGTTCACAGGCGGCTTTGATTCTTGCAGCCAGAGCCTTCGGAGCTTCATCCATTTCCTGCAGCGATTTTTTCAAGGTTTCCCAGATATGACCATGCGCCGAATCACCACTCCTGGCATCGATAGTTTCACGGGTTGAACCATATTTCTCTTCGAATGAGGCAAGCAAAGAAAGCAGTTCAGCCTTTCGGGGCTTGAAGCTTTCCAGCAGATTGAATGCTTTTTCGATGCTTTCATCATTATTGTCATTGATCAGAACATGCACCGGAGTGAAAAATTCCTTATCATTAGATGAAAAAGCCTGTTGCAAAGCTTCTGAAGCACTCCCAACCGCTGCCTTTTCACTTGCCAGATTTGCTATTGCACTGCTGGTAACATTGATTTCCTGGTCAACCTGGGCCAGGGTTCTCTGGACACGTGCCTGCAAACCAGCAATTTCAGGATGTTCAAGAGCTTTCTCTTCGCCAGCTGCAGCCAGAACATTCTGCTGCAGAGAATTAAGCTGAATCAGTTTCTGCCGAATCTCACCAATGATGGAATCGACTCTTTCGGGATCATGACCATCTCTAAGTCTTTGCAGGCGATCCTTTTCAAATGTTTCCAGTGATTTGAAAATCCTCTCGATCTCACGCATCGCCTGGGCAGTTTTACGCGGCAAAGGCACCTGAGCGACTTTAGACGCATTACCGTCTTTTGCTGTTTCCGGTCTGGCGTTTTCAGAAAGCTGACTGGAATCAGCCTGCCCTTTCTTTTTTCGTAAATCCAGCTCTTTACGCTGCCTGGCAAGTTTCTGCTCAAGTGACTTGACAGCGGCATGCGCCGGAGCAGATTTTTTGAGACTTTCAATCGCTTCGGCAGCCTTCAGCAGGCATGAATCGGCCTCATTAAGCTTGCCGGAGAAAAAAAGGTTCTGAGCGTTGCGCAGTTCAGAAACCGCATCCTTTTCGAGAACCTTCAGATCCTGGGCATGCGCTATCAGAGGCAGAGCGAGAAAACAGATAAACAGAGCGGCAAAAGAAAGACGATGCAAATTGGTATGCACGAGTAACCTCCCACGTGAAATCTGTTGATTATGTACACCACGCGGGAACAAAATTCAACCGAGATCGCTGCCGCCATTTTCAGGTCTGACGAAGCATTCTTTTGATTACCGACAAGAATGTTTCAGGGCTGCGCAAATTTGTAATCTTAAACTCTTTCAATCACTGAGAAAACATGCGCTTCAATTGGTCGGGACATGCAATGAATCGAAGCGATCGCGATTTTCCTGGTAAAGAAGCTGCATTTCTTCGTTCTTTTCAATGCTTTCAGGCAATTCCTTGTAGATTTCATCAGTACTGAGAATCGCCATCGAGATATTGATACTGTTGCGCAAATGACCGTCAGCAGCATAAAAACGTACCAGAGGCAATTCCCCAGGGATACGAATGTCGTTACCATTTGCAGCCTTTTTCCAGGTCAGATTTTTTTGTCCGAGTGGTCTGGCATCGATCACCTCTCTGGTGAAAACACCCACGAACTGAACTCCAGCCATTTCGGGAAGCCTGGAAAGAGAATCCAGAAACGATATTTCGAGATCAAGTTCAGGACCCGTAAGCGCCGGCGGGAAGTAAACCCAGACAACCGGTCGACCCTGCAGCGATTCAGGCAGACGCTGATCATTGAACTGATAAAGCGAAGCCTGCACTGCTTCCATATCTCCTGGCTCAAGAATCCTTGCTGAGCTTGCGGAAAAACTGACAACCACTGTGTTCGAATGTTCTGATTCACCAGTGCCATTGGCTGCTCTGACGGTGTAGTTCGCTGTAGTTCCTGCAGTTATGTTTTCTGTCAGGGTCACAGTATTGATAGTAGCAGGAACATTCATGACGGCGTAACTTTTATCAAGATAGATTTTATAATAAGTTGCTCCGTTTGCCACCGACCACTGAAGCGTACATGAATATGATGAGACCTGGGCGACTGCCAGAACCGGCGTTGCCGGCATCAGCTGGATAATAAGCGGTTCGGAAGTTTCCGAATGACCAGAAGAGTTGACAGCAGTCATTTTGACGCTGACAGTCGTGCCGGCTGCAAGCCCCGCAACTTTATATTCGCTCACATCGGCTGCGGCTGTTGCCACGATTTCATCATTGACGAGAATATTGTAGCTGATGGCATTAGCCACAGCCTGCCAGCGAATGGTGAACCAGGTCGAGCCGATCTGACTGTCGACAAAACTCACAACCGGGCCAACCGGAAGCAATTGCACCTTCAAAACATCAGAATAAGCTGATTCGCCAGTTGAATTAACTGCCGACACCTTCAAATATACCTGACTGCCAGGCGTAAAACCGGTAAGATAGGCTCTGGTTTCTGAGGCAGTAACCTCCAGCAGAAAGGTTTCAGAGCCCTGATAGATCCGGTAAGCAGTGGCAGTATTGACTGCCTGCCAGGCAAGCCCGACCGATGACGTGCCAATCTGATATGCAGTAAGTTCTGCAGGGGCTGCCGGCGCCATCATTATCGATGTCGAACTCGACACTCCAGCAACACTGCCATTGTCGTAGGTAACTACCGCAACCCGGTAGGTTCCACCAGGTTCCAGCCTGGTTAAAGTCTTGAAGGTTTCTTTGGTCGAAAAGCCATATAAGGCACTGTTAAGCTGCACCTGATAATGAGTAGTCTTATTGAAATTGGGATATAGATTCCATTCAACCTTTATGGAGCTTGAATTCAGGTGAGTGACTTTTGGTTTCTGGTTGAAATATTCGTCTCGGCCAGCGTTCAAACCTGCTTCAAGCAGACTGAACAAGGCTACGACAGCACAGGCGACCAGGCAGGCGCCCCGAAGTAAAGGTTCCTGAATTTTTCGAATCATAA
>CAZPCO010000396.1:0-3707 GCA_964585025.1 uncultured bacterium
ATAGAGAACATCGTTGATGATATGCAGAATCTGCGATTTCATCGCCAGAACCCATTTGATGAACATGTACCCCGTCGCCATCTTGATGCTGTCGAACATTTTTATGTTGGTCGGGTCGAAAACAGCGATGGTCAGAGACTTGGGTTCTTTGCGGATCGGAATGAACTTGTAGGTTTTGATAAGACTTTCGGGAATCTGCCTGATCAAATCGGTGTTCAGTTCAGTGGTGCCGAGGTTGACAAATTCGATGCCGTGCTGGGCGGAAAGACCCCGGAACAATGTTTCTTCACTCAGGGCTTTATCTTCTATGAGAATTTCGCCAATCATCTTTCTGAGAGATGGCTGGCGTTTCAGGGCTGCCTCGAGCTGCTGCGCGGTTATGGCGCGCATTTCGATGAGGATTTCGCCTATTCTTTTGCGTTTAAGAAAATCATTGTTCATCTGGTTAAAGTAAGTCCTTCCTCAAAGGTATCGGCAGGTTACACAAATATCTTAATGAAATATCTCAGTGCTGCGCGCCTGTCGAATCGGTGATGGTTATATTTGTATAATCGAGAGCGGTGGCAGCCCCGCCAGGCAGAACTCCACCCGGGTAAGCGGCCTTGGTGTCAAAAAATAAAATGGTATCGGTGTTGGCATCGAAATCCTGGTCATTGTTGCCGTCAAGAAAGGCAAACTCTGAATCGTCAGAATAATTACCATCATTATCGATGTCAAAATCAAATGCACCGGCCGTGCCGGCGCCAAGATCATAAAAGTAGGCCGAGGGGGTGTTGGTGGTAACAGCCGGAGGCACAATATTCCCGCCGTTGAAAGGGTCGGTAAATACCGGCATCGATGGCAGATATCTGATATTGGTTCGTCGTGTCGCTTTGTTATCGATAATTTGAATCGGGCCGGAAATAACCTCTGAACCGTTGCTTGTCGAAGAAAATGGCCCGGTATGGACGATGGCGCCGGCGATTCTGACGTCGACAGCGAAAGGCCCGCGCAGGTTGTCGCCCCTGAACTGGTTCAAGGTGTTGCGAAAGGTTGCTGCGTTCTGATTTAGAACTGAAAGGCGCGCATCGGTGATGTAGTCATTGTAATAAGGAACGGCAACGCCAACCAGGATGCTGATGATAGCGATGACAATCAGCAGTTCGATAATCGTGAAGCCCTTTTTCTGCATAGTTTTCCTCACCAGTCTGTGTAGTATGTGCCGTCGATGCCCTGTATGAATCCGCGGCGGCGATTACTTGCGGATTCTGTGTTGTTTGGCACACAGGAAACGTCAAAAACTCCGATATGATTTGTAAGCGGCTGAGCAGCGGTTGCCGGGGCAATCGTGCCGCCTTCGAAAATGCCGATGTTGGTACCGGAAGCATAGTGAATATACCAGGTAGACGCTCCGATGAACGGATCGATGGGAATTCTTTCCAGATAGGCTTTGGGGTAGAAGTTAGCTCTGACTGTCGAACCATCAGGATCGAGAACGTCGAACTTGCCGCCGGGCAGCGCTGTGTCCGGTCGCATCAGTGCCAGCAACGAAGGCGGGCAGAGGTTGGAGTCGGGTATCAGATATAGATTGTTGTAGCCATATTGTCTGACGACTGCATTGCGGCAGTCTCTTTTCCAGAGGCTTATTGCCTGCCTGATGGTCGCCAGATTGTTTTGGAGCTCGCCTTCTTTAGCCTTGATGAACATAAGCTCGGCAACCGGAACGGTTGCGGCTGCTATAACGCCGATCAAGGCAACGACCAGCAGCATTTCGAAAAGAGAAAAACCTTGGCGTTTACCAGGCATCGGTGTTGCTCCCATCCAGGGCTATTCCGGCTCCTGAAGACTTGATGTCGAGAACACCAACGTTAGTGCCCCAGGCGGGCGAAGCAACGGCAGCTCCGCCGGCTGGAACGGCAGGCTGGAAAGTCCAGGTGGCATTCGGATACCAGGACTGGAATGGATGCGGCGGAATGGTGCGCAAAAACCGCCTGTCGATTTCAATGTTAACATTGCCGGTGGTTGCAGACACATCGGTTGGGCCGGTAGCGACAGCAATGGAATACTTGTGGCTGTAAAGCAGATGCGAAGGTGTCTGCGGATAACCAAGGCCAGTTGAGGCCAGGTTGCTGACGAAAGAGGCAATGGCGGCCGAAGCTATAGCGCCCTCGCTTATCGGGTCATGCTTTGCCTTGATGAGTTCGATTCCTTTGACTCGGATGTAGGTTCTTATGCCTTCATCGAAATCAGTTGTAGACAACTGCGATTTGCTGCCGGCGATGGCTGCCCGCACGTCGTTGAGAATCTTTTTGAGCCGGCGTTCCTTTTCTCGCTGCTGCACGATTTTCCAGGCGGGAAAGGCGAGGGCAGCCATCAGGCTGATAATGACGGTAACGATGAGAATCTCGATCAGGGTTACGCCTGATCTCGGCTTTTCATCAGTTATCGGCCGTTCCTGCATTGCTGCCTCGCAGTTATTCCTTTGATTCCATCAGGGGCATGAAAACATTCGTCGATTTGAGAATGTCTATGGCACGCTGCAACTGAGTATCATATGGATTGATTACATACTGTTCGAGTTTGCCATGAGTGAAGCTGTCGGGTGGTTCGACAAAGCCGCTCAGTTGATGAGATTCTGAAGCATCACCGGTGGTGACGGTTATTGTTCCTGAGCTCAATTCGACGACTGAAGTCTGTGTGGCAACAGATTTGATCGTTGCTGTTCCGGAAGCAGTGACCGGCGTCGCTTCAGCCTGAGGATGGTTGTGGGCATTGCTGAGCTTCTGAAGATATTTCTGGTCGAGTTCGATGGCTTTGCGGATTTCTTCCTGCTTGCTTTCATCGAGTTTCGGCAGTTCAACCTCGATGTCGGGCATAATGCCCGATTTGTGGATGTTAACACCGGAAGGGGTGTAATAGAGGGCTGTGGTGAGGGCCATGGCTGAACCGTCGTTCAGCGAGATGACGGTCTGGACCGAACCCTTGCCGAAAGATTTCTTGCCGAGCAGCAGCCCGCGTTTGTTGTCTTTGATAGCGCCGGCGACGATTTCCGATGCTGAGGCTGAACCCTCGTTGATCAGAACGATGAGGGGCAGAATCGGGTGATATTTGAAGAACGAACTGTAGGTATTTTCTTCGCCGTCACGCCCCTTGATCGAGACGATGTCACCCTTCGGGATGAACTTGCGCCCGACTTCGACGGCTGCGGTAAGAAGACCGCCCGGGTTGTTGCGCAGATCGAGAATGATAGATTTTGCACCGTTCTTCTCGAGATCGATCATTGCCTTTTCAAGATCTTCTGAAGAGGTCTGGATGAACTGAGTCAGGCGTATATAACCGACATTGGGGGATATTACCCAATACTTGACGCTTGGGAGTTTGATTATTTCGCGTTCAAGTTCGAAATCGCGTGAATCTTTTTCACCTTCACGCAGAACCGAAATGATTACCTTGCTGCCGACCGGGCCGCGCAGCAGTTTGACTGCATCGTGCAGAGCGATGTCGATGACATCTTTGCCGTCGATCTTGATGATCATGTCACCGGCAAGAACACCGGCGCGGGCTGCAGGGGTGTCGTCGATCGGAGAAATAACGGTCAGCATACGGTCTTTTATTGAGATGACTATGCCGAGACCACCAAATTCGCCCTGAGTTTCAACCTGCATTTCCTTGAAGCTTTTGGGCTCCATGAAACGGGTATAGGGGTCGTCGAGTTTTTTCAGCATGCC
>CAZPCO010000397.1:0-3706 GCA_964585025.1 uncultured bacterium
GATTTCTATTCAAGGTGGTTGTAAAATATCCTTCTTTTGAAGAGGAACGTCTGATCGTTAAACGCATGGGGCTTGCAGAAAAGAGTCATCAGATCGAAATCGTCGAGCCGGTAATCGATGCCGAGGGCATAATTGGACTGCGCCAGCTGGCCCGTGAGGTTTATGTCGACGATAAAATCGTCGAGTATGTTCTCAGGCTGGTAGACGCAACCCGTAATCCAGAAAAATACGATCTGCAGCTGAAAAGTTACATCAGATTCGGTGCATCACCGCGTGCTTCGATTTATCTGACCCGGGCGGCCCGCAGCCGGGCGATGATCGAAGGTCGCAGCTTCGTGAAACCCGATGATGTC
This sequence comes from uncultured bacterium, assembly GCA_964585025.1. Taxonomy (GTDB): domain Bacteria; phylum Muiribacteriota; class Ozemobacteria; order Ozemobacterales; family Ozemobacteraceae; genus Rifleibacterium. The sequence goes on from CAZPCO010000397.1 coordinate 354, forward strand.
AAGGCAGTAATGACTGAAATACTCCGCCATCGCGTCATTCCGACCTACGAAGCCGAAGCTGATGAAGTCGATTCAGACGAAATTGTCAGACGCATCAGGGAAGGAGTTGCGGTGCCATGAGGTACCGATAGCATCCATGCTGCCAAAAGAGCTGCTTAAAGAAGTTCGCCGCATCGAGATCAGAACCGGCCACCTCGTGGATTCCCTGTATTCCGGTGGTTACCGCTCTGTATTCAAAGGCAGAGGCATTGAATTCGCCGGGATCCGTGAATATTACCGTGGCGACGAATTTCGTTCCATTGACTGGAAAGTGTCTGCCAGGACTGGAAAATTCCATGTTCGCGAACACATAGAAGAGAGAGAGCTGCAGGTGGTTGTTGCTCTTGATCTTTCTGCCTCGATGGCTTTCGGTTCGGGCAGTCGCGAAAAGCGTGAAAGCGCGGTAGAGTTCGCAGCCGCGATGAGCCTGGCGGCCGAGCGCAATAATGACAGGGCGGGCGTCTGTCTGTTCACTGATCGGGTTGAGAAATTTCTCCAGCCTGCCAAAGGTCGGACGCACGTTTTGCGCCTGATCCGCGAATTGCTGTATTTTATTCCACAGCATCGAAAAACCGATCTTCGGGCGCCGCTAGATTTTCTCAACGCAACGCTCAACCGCCGCTCGATAGTTTTTCTCGTCACCGATGCACTTGGAATCGGCACTTTTGAACGTGAATTGCGGATCACCGCTGCCCATCATGATCTGATAATGGTTCTGATACGTGATCCCAGAGAGTTCGATCTGCCTGATGTGGGTCTCATCGAAGTCGAAGATCCTGAGACAGGCATGGAAAGAATTCTCGATACTTCTGATCGTGCTGCGGTCGCGCAGTTGTTTGAAAGGCAGCAGAAGCTCGACAGCGATTTCATCAAGAACTGCAGGCGTCTAGGTCTTGATGTCATTCGGCTTACTGCCGGAGAGTCAGTTGTAAAACCTGTTTGCCAGCTCTTTTCTGAACGTGAAAGAAGAATGGCCAACATTAAATAATTGAGGTGAACATGAACAGTCTTAGGGGTATCACCAGAAAAATCGATGCGATGCTGCTGATGATAATTGCCGGTCTGATCCTATGTCTGGCGTTATCATATAATTATTACCAGACCAGAAAAACGACGGTTGTCGAAAATGAAAATTTTGCCGCCAGTCTTCTGGCGCATGGTCTGCCGGCTGAAGCTGCGCAATTGCTTGAAGATAACATCAGGCGCCAGCCTCTATCCGACCGCAGTCTGAAGTTGCGGCGCGCCCTCGTCGATATTTACATGAATGAGATCGGTGACTATGCCAAGGCATTGACCGAACTGGTATTTATCAAGAATGTTGCCGCCGGATCTGCGGTGGCAAGCGGCACCGACGAAAGAATCCGTTATTGCCTCAATCGTCTCGGGCGGGTTTATGATGCTGAAAGAATGCGCCTGCTGTCTGAAGGAACCAACCCGGTGGCAAATAATGTTGCTTCAGATACCGTGGTTAGATTTGGCAGCCGGCATATGATAGGCGTCGACGAAATTCGTGCCCATCTGAATTCTCAACCTGCGGCGGGTGGAGTTACCAGAGCTGCCATAGATAGCGCCATTGGCGCTCTGACTCAGGAACTTCTGCTTGCCCGGGCGGCTGAACGGGAAAACATCAAAAATGATCCAGAATTTCTCGCCAGGGTACGAAAATTCGAGAACAGCCTGGCGATCAGCACTTATCTGAACAAGCATGTCTTCAAAGACAAAAAACTTGACGATCATGCCAGGCAGCAGACTCTGGCTGATGAAATCAACCGGCTGGCCAAGTCAGAAGCCATGCAGATCAATCGTGACGTTATCGATGTTGCTTTTCCTGAAGCAGCTTCGCAGCCCATTCAGGCTCCTTCTGGGCAAAATATTCAGAGGTAAGAATTGCTTACGAGCAAACCGAACAATCAAATCAGGTTCTGCGGTCTGAATGCTTCGGCAACAGCAGCTGTCGCTTCAGCTTCAGCATTGCCGCCCGGCGAAGAGATTTTCGATCTGATGCCGCCGCAGTCACTGCCTTTTCCGATCTGGCAATTGCTGATTCAGACAGCGACCGTTGTTCTTGCTTTCTGGCTTCTATGGCTGTTCTATCGCTGGTTGACCGCTCCGGTTCAACGAACCCGGGTCATTGTTATACAAAGCCCTCAGAGACTTGCTTTGCGGGCTATTGAGCGCCTCAAGCTGTCTCCTGTCTGGCATCAGAGACAAATGAAAGAAATCTGTGAAACCCTGGCGGCCGTTTTGAAAAACTATGCCCATGATAGCTGCCGCATCGGCTATGGAGTTGCCGCGACATCTGACGAATTGCTTGATTCCATGGCTGCAGCAAAGGTTTCCAGCGAAATAATGAAAAGCGCTGGAGAATTTCTCGATATTTGTGACCGTATCAAATTCACTGGTAAAGCCGACCTTGAAATATCCCCCGAACTTCTGGTCGAAAAACTGGTGTTGATTGTCAATCATCGGGGGTGGCCGGTATGAAATGGAACAGCCCCGAATTCATGCTGCTGCTTGTTCTAATTCCGCTTGTCGGCTGGTACAAACTATACCTGGGGCGAACTCTAAAAAAGGGCGGTATCAGGTTTGCTCAGGTTTTTGCTGCCGGTGGTATGCCCGAAAGTATTCGACAGAGACTGATGTTTATGCCTGATCTGCTGCGCTTGATTGCCTTGATTCTCATGGTTTTCGCACTGATGCAGCCGCAATATGGTCAGGAGCACGAAAACGTCACCCGTCAGGGGATCGATATCATGATTGCCCTGGATGTTTCGGGCAGCATGGCAGCCGAAGATTTCAAACCTGATCGCATCAGGGCAGCACAAAAAATTACTGAAAATTTCATCGGCGGCATCAGTGATCATCGTATTGGTCTGGTTATTTTTGCTGGTCTTGCGTTGACCCAGTGCCCTCTGACCATCGATTACGGTGTTGTCACCGAACTGCTGCGACGAACCAGTCTCGGAATGCTAAAATATGACGGCACCGCGATTGGTGATGCCATAATCAATGCCGTTTACAAATTTGCCACCGATAACCGTGAAAAGCGGGATAAAGTCGTAATTCTTCTCAGTGACGGCGAAAACAACTCCGGTTTCGACCCGCATGAAGCGGCAAAAATAGCCGCCGAAAAGGGAGTGCGTATTTATACTATCGGGGTTGGCAGTATTGAAGGTGCGCCGGTTCCGGTGTATCAGCATGGGCAAAAGGTTTATGCCCGCAACCAGGACGGTTCCCTGTATATTCCTAAGATCGATGAACAGCTGATGAAAGACATTGCCTTCATTACCAGAGGCCAGTATTTCAGGGCTACC
>CAZPCO010000398.1:0-3700 GCA_964585025.1 uncultured bacterium
TTCCGAAGAGCCGAGAAAAACCCAGGAAGCCAAGCGTCTGGGTTAGAGCTTTGCGGCGGGTGATCAGCAGCAGCAGGCCCGAAAAAACCATAAAGAAACCTGCCGTGAGAGTAACGGGTGACGACAGCGGTTCGGTTTCCTGAAGGTTACTTACCAGCCAGCCTGAAACGGCAAGCAGGAAAAGCCCGAGAAGCATCGAAGCCCCAAAACTGATAAAAGGTTCAATTTCGCGTCGGGTGCCTGAATCGATCATGGCTTTGTTGAGAAGCCATGGCAGCAGACCGCTTTTCATGACGATGCTTGTTACTGCCAGAAGAACCAGTGCGGGCGAAATATGGTTCGATCCGGCGGCGAAAAGCTGAAGAAGGCCGAGAAGAAGACCCTGGAATGCGACCATTCGGATCGACATCCGCAGGCGACTCGACCCCAGCAGAAAGAGACAGGATAAAGCCAATAATGTAGCGATACTGTTCATGATATTCAGTTTCCTGCGAGCTTGAGAATCAGTGCGATGATTGCAAGAGCACCGGCACCGACGATGAATTTGGGAATGTGGATAAGCCGCATTCTGGCGATACTTGATTCAATGGCACCGATGATGACCGCGACGGCAGTCATGCCGATGAGAAATACCGGAAGATGAGCAAGAGAAGGCACGTTCTGAGAACTGATCACCAGGCCGACGACGAGACTCGAAAACAGCCAGAGTTTATAGGCAGAGGCGTATTCGATCATTGCGAGGTCCTTACTGCTGAAGTCGAGAATCATGACTTCATGAATCATGGTCAGCTCAAGGTGGGTGTTGGGGTCGTCGACCGGAATTCTGGCGTTTTCCGTTAACAGAACCACCAGCCAGCTGACGGCGATCAGCAGCATGATTGCCGGGTTTTCCTGCCACATGGCTACCGAAAGTTTCTCGAAGATACCTGAAATGCTGAGACTGCCGGTTTCATGGATCAGAACCAGCAGCCCGCAGAATAGCGCCGGTTCAGCGAGGGCGCTGTAGAGAACTTCGCGGCTGGCGCCCATACCTTCGAAGGCTGAACCGCGGTCGAGAGCGGCAATGACCATGAAGAAGCGGCCAATCCCAAGAAGGTAGGCCATAAAGATGATATCACCCGAAAAGGTGCAGCAGGCTCCACGAAAGAAGGCAGGAATCAGCAAGCCGGCGCCGAGGGTAGCAAAAAGTATCGCAAACGGGGCAATTCTGGTGACCAGAGTCGAAGTCTGGCTGTAAGTAGCCGATTTGTGCATCAGCTTGAAGAGGTCGAAATACAGTTGCAGCACCGGTGGGCCTTTTTTACCGCCAAAAAATGCCTTGACCTTGTTGATGATGCCTGGAAGCATTGGAGCGAGAGCGAGAGACAGAATGAACCAGAAGACAGAGGCTGCGTTAATCATATTGCTGCCACCTTCCAGAGCAGGAGACCCAGCAAAGCAATTGCCAGGTATCCGATATACAGATGGAGATGGCCATGCTGCAGAGCTCTGAACGGAACCATCATTCGATCAATCAAACCGAACAATGGCATAAAGAGATAGCGAAGCAGCGAGTCGGGCGATTCGGTTCTGAAACTCGCCTGCTGGGGAAACAGGCCGCTGACTTTTTCACCGTGCCGATATGGTCTGACTATGCTTGAAAAAACTTCGCATGCCGGCTGTGAGAAAGATGAAGAAGTATACTGGATGCGAGCGTCGGGAGCAGCATAGCCACAATCCCAGGTGAGACGGTTTTCGACGTCACCGCTGCTGAAATACTTTTTCTGCAGGCGCCAGGCAACAATTACCAGAATGAAGAGAGCCAGCGAAAATGCCGAAATTGCCCGTAATGGAATTGCCGACAGCAGCACGTCGTCCGCCGAGAACATCATTCCGGAAGGAGCACCTATTTCTGTGGCTACTCTGGCTACTGGCAGGAGAAGCCAGGGTGCGAGCATCGAGACCGCAAAAATTGCGAGAATGAGAATGGCGAGCGGAAGTCTGACCATGGACTGGATCTCGTGCGGATGCAATTCTTTGCTGCTGCGTGAAGCTCCGAGAAATACCAGACCGAATGTTCGTGCGAAACAGGCTGCTGCGAGCCCGCCGATCAGCCCGAGGCCTGCCAGGACGGTTCCTGAAAGAAGCAATGCTGTAGAAGTTCCCACTTTTGTGGCCTTCAGGCCGGCAAGAAAAATTAGAAACTCACTGGCAAAGTTGTTGAATGGAGGCAATCCTGCGATAGCGGCCGAGCCTATGCCAAATGCCAGGGCGGTGTATGGCATCGATTTTGCCAGGCCCCCCATGGCTTCGAGTTTTCTGGTGCCGGTTCCGAAATATACGGCGCCAGAGCAGAGAAACAGCAGACCTTTGCAGATCGAATGGTTGAGAATGTGTAACAGAGCTCCTGCCATTGCCGCAAAAGCCATCGCCGGCTGTTTCCAGAGGTTGGCAAGAATGGCACAGCCAAGCGCCATGAGAATGATGCCGGCGTTTTCCATACTGCTGTAAGAAATGACTTTTTTCAAATCATGTTGAACAAGTGCGGTTATCAAGGCGAAGATGCCGGTCAGCAGACCGCCGAGCAACAGTGTCCAGCCCCAGGATGCCTGCTGTACGGGCAGAAACATCAAAACCCTGACCAGGCCGTAGAAACCCATTTTACTCATTGCCCCCGAAAGAATCGCCGAAACATGTGCATCGGCAAAAGTGTATGAATCTGGCAGCCAGACATGCAGGGGCATCATTCCGACCTTGACACCGAAGCCGAACAGGGCGAGAAAGAAAATAACCGATGCCGAACCGTAAGTTACCGACGTGTGAGCGAAACGTTGGAATTCAAAAGAACCGGCCCCGGCACTCAGAAGTGCAAAGAGCACAAACAGACCGGCGGTGCCGATATGACTGGCGACAAAGAAGCGCCAGCCGGCGTTGCGGACGGTCGCAATCTCGTTGCGATGGGTGATGAGAAAGAAGGCGGCAACCGACATTATTTCCCATTCCATAAGGAACAGGACGGCGTTGGCAGAGGCGAGCAGCATCAGCATCGAAGCTATCAGAAGGTTGTAAAAAAACCAGTAGCTGCCGCATTCGTGCTTTTCATCAAAATGAGCGGTCGCTGCGGCATAAATAGCAGCGAGAGAGCCAAGTAGAAGTACCGGCAGCGAAAAAAAAGCCGATACCTGGTCGAGGCGAAGTGTGGCTTCTCCAAGAGGGAGATCGAGAAGATAACTGCCGGTATCTGAGCCGAGAAACAGACTGCGGACAACATCGACCAGCGCCATGGCGGATCCCGCCAGGCAGGAAAGCGCGCCGATTGCGGATGAGATATTGCGCAAACGGCCGAACAGCCAGGCAAAGATACCGCCGACTGTTATTAATAAAATTGCCATCAAATAGAGCTGCATAAAAAAACTACCTCTGGGTGCTTATCAGTTGCATGTGCTTTTTTACGCTTCCTGCAAACCTTTTGCAAGTCTTTTGCTAAAAAATTCACATTAATTTGCAAAAAATTGCTGGCTATAGCTCTTTGCCAGAAAAAAGTTGGCAACAATCGTCGTCCTCTTTTCCCGGCAGGAAAAAAGAATTCGCAAATTGCAATTCTGGTTCAGCACTGGATTCTCATCAAGAAAATTTCTTCTGAACAACAGGGCGGTTATTCTACTTCCAGTTGCCAATGTACGGAAAAAGCGCAATTTTTTATAAAAAAGCCGCTGATGCT
>CAZPCO010000399.1:0-3691 GCA_964585025.1 uncultured bacterium
GACCCTGCAGCATCTGGAGCTGCTTCGCCAGCAACGAGGTCTGGGCCTGTGTCATACTGTTGCAGAGCCGCAAAAAGGCTTCATGGGCTTCTGCGGTGGCGAGCTGGGCGTTTTTCCAGTCGTGCAGAACCATTGAAGCCGGTGAGGTCTGAGCAATAGCTGAAGGTGCAGAAACAGCAGTGACTGATCGCGGATTCATGTGGTGCTCCTGGCCATCGGTCTTCTGAAGCCCGGCTGCTGAAGAAACTGCCTGCGCTTCGGCGGCCGGCGAATGGGCTGTAATGGCGGACTTGAGCCGTAATGGCTGTATGTGTGTCTTTTGTTCGATATCGCTGACCTGAGGGGTGCTTATTTCAATCGCCGGTGCTTTGTGACCCGGGTCGAAGAAAGGCGGTGGCGGCGCATACAGAGACGAGAGTGGTGCCGGCTGTTGTGAGGGCAGGTTGGTGATGCGGTAACCTGGCCTGATCGTTACGGGCGGAACTTTGACCTTGACCGAAACAACGGGAGTCTCTCTTTCACGGAACAGTGGAGCCGGATCGACCCGCACTCCTTCTGCGGCGCAGTTGGCTAAGAAGCGAAGCAGGGTACTGTTCTGGCTCTGGCCGGCCAGCAGGGCAGATCTGGCAAAATGCGGGCGGTTGCCGAGAATATTGCTGATCATGCGCGACATCGAAGCGCGCGGGCCAATTTCGAGGAAAACCCGGGCGCCTTCGCGCCAGGCGGTTTCAACCCCTTTCGGGAAATTGATTCTGCCAATGCACTGGGCTTTGATTGAATCGGCAGACAGGCTGCGTTCAGGGGTAAAGACATTACCCAGGCCGCTGCTGATGAAGGTCATATGGCGTGGCGGGTGGCAGTCGTAAAGATGCAGGGCACGATATTCTTCAGCGACTGGCAGGGCCGCTTCACAGTGAACCGACGAAACGCCTTCGAGGGTAAAAAATGTTTTGCCGATTTTTCTGACCAGCTCTTCGACCTGATGGCGATTACCGCCGATCACACATTCTTCAGGGGTATTTTCGATGAGAATGTATGCCTGATCGAAGTCTTTGATCAGCTTTTCGACTTCAGCGGCAGGGGCGCTGACAACTCCGAGCAGCCATTCGACTGTGGCTTTGTCGTCGAGGCCCCAGTGCTTTCTGGGAGCGTTATATCTGCCGATCAGTTCGCTGGTGAAAAGATTTGAGCGGCGCATGCGCCTGACCATCTCGTCTCTTTCGCGCCAGGTGCGCGTCGCAAAGTTGCCGGCAGTCTCGCCAAGACTGTAGCCCATGATCACTTCAGGTTCGATACCGAAACTGCGCACGATGTCGCTGATCAGGGCACAGCACGAAACATGGCTGAAAACCAGCGAATTGTGATCGGCAATCAGATCACGCATTGCTTCGTCTTCCCAGCCGGTATTATAGGCAAGCCGCCAGGGCATTATCTGTCGCGGCGCGAACTGCGCAGCCAGCAGATCAAACTGGCCGTCGAGGCGACGCAGATGTTCAGGCCAGGTCAGGCCAAGTTCGGCCCCCATGCCGAGAAAATGGTTGCCGGAACCTGGGAAGACGAAAGCGATTTTGCCGTTACGGGCGTTGGGGCGCGGGTTGAAGAATACCCGGTCATTGGTTTCAGGGCCGGCGGTGATTGGCTTGTCTTCCTGATTATACAGGTGTCTTACCGCGTAATCGACGCGCCGGCGCAGGTCTGACAGCGAGTCGGCGACGACCGCACAGGTTAGAGCAGCTTCACTTCTGGGTGGGTATTGCAGCCAGTAATCGCGGGCCAGTTCGTGCACTGAAGAAGCTTCGAGGTTTTTCAGGGCAGAGAGTCTTTCGCGCAAATCGCAGACATTCAGCCCATCTACGAGAAAAAGGGTTTCGGCGGGGTTTCCGGCCGGGAAAATGCGGGTGCGGTTGTTGGCTGTCTGAGCTTTTTCACTGAGAAGATGTTCATCTTCGAATTCGCTCAATACGGCGTGATAGTATGAGCCATCTATGCTTGCAGAGTTTACTGCGGCAATTCGGGGGCCACTGATACGGTTTCTCAGCCAATATTGCGGAATATCAGGGGTAAAGAAAAAATCACGGCGCTGTTCGAGCCTGGCCAGAGGGTTCTTTAGAGTTCTGAAGCCCGGCAGAATCTGCTGGTGCAGACAAATTGCTGCCTTAGCCAGGGAAAAAAGCCCGGAGGCTGCGCCGGTATGGCCTATTACCATTTTGGTGTTCCCAAGGGCGCAGAGAGTTTCGTCTTCCTGGAAAAGGCCGGGGCCGGCCGGTGCACGTTCAGGCATGAAATCGGCAAGGGCTTCGGCTTCAATCGCATCTTCGCCAGGTGAGCCGCAGCCGCTGGTTTCAAGAAGACCGGCCTTTTCAGGCTTCAGACCAGATTCTGACCAGGCGCGCTGCATGGCGCGCCGACATGCTTCAGCACCGGCGGTGGCATCGTTAAGAGCGGTTGAAGAGGCTTTGCCCACGCCTTTGATGATGGCGACAATTTTGTCACCATCGGTTATGGCATCTTCCTTCCTTTTCAAAACCAGAGCCACAGCGCCTTCGCCTGGAAATGGGCCATCGGAATCCGTGTCGAAAGGAACCGAATTTCCCTTACGGGAAAATGGCCGCAGAACGTCAGCGACCAGAAGATGTCTGAGATCGCCGGCAAAATCTACGGCGCCGACCAGAGCAGTGTCGATTTCGTGGCGCTGCAATGCCCGCATGGCACTTTCAAAGGCTGCCAGACCGGAATTTTCGCCGCTCGAAAATGTGTGTGACGGGCCGCCGACATGAAACTCACGTGCTATGCGGCTGGCGACGATGCCGCCGAGGGCGCCGACGGTGCGCGGATTGTTGAGGGGCGGGGTGACGGCGTCGCTGATTTTATCAGCAGCAAACCCTTGCAGATCGTTTGCCTGCAGATCGGTTCGCATGCCCCAGCGCGAGGCAAAGTTGGTGCTCTCGAAATCGAGGCTGATACCCATATATACGCCCCAGCGGATACTGCTGGAACGATTGCCGGCGAGACGCGTCAGAGCGCCGTCGACGGTCTGCAGCATCAGAAGCTGCTGGGGCAGAATTTCCGGTATCTCGCGTGGTGAAATCTTGAATTTGCCGGGAACGATATTCAGTTCGTCGATATAAGCGCCTTCGGTTGCCCATGATTCGTTGAAACTGCAGGGATGACGGCCCTCAGGCAGCTTGTTGCGTGCCGGTCTGCAGTTGAATACAGCCTGCTGAAATTCATCGAGGTTTTTCAGATTCCCGGCTCTGGCTTCAACAGCTACAATTGCTATTTCCGGAACCGTCTCAAAAACGTTGGTTATTGAACTGGTATGGTTTTCGACATGCTCTTCGATCAGCACATGCCCATCGATGCCGCCAAAACCAAAGGCACTCAAAGCGCAGCGTCTGGGTAGACCCGGCCGGGCAGGGTTCCAGGGTTTCGGCTGTTTGAGTATGTCGAAAGGGGATTTTTCAAGGCCAATGGCCGGATCAGGGTTGTTAAATCCGGCTTCCGGCGGTAAAGTGCCGTGTTTTAGCGCGAGAAGCAGTTTCATCAGGCCTGCCGCACCGGCGGCTGTCAGCAGGTGCCCGACGTTTGATTTGACCGACCCGATAACGCATTTTGCGGCCGGGGGCGGTGTTTCCTGCCAGAGCAGCTTCAGGCTTTCGCTCCAGCCTTTTACCTTCTGCAGCTCATCGAG
>CAZPCO010000400.1:0-3677 GCA_964585025.1 uncultured bacterium
TGGCTCTGGGCAAGCTGCGTGACGCGCTTCTTGTAGTCCTGGTGCTGCCCTTTGAACTGGTGGGGGGAGTAATTGCATTATGGCTCTGGAAAATGACTTTTTCCGTGTCGGCAGCAATTGCATTCATCGTTCTTCTCGGGGTTGCAGTCCAGAACGGCGTTCTATTGATTTCATTCCTCAGGCAGCTTCTCGATGAGGGTAAAACCCTCCCTGTGGCTATCAGACAGGCCTGCGCCCTGCGTTATCGCGCAATCATGATGACGAGCCTGACTTCCTTTATCGGACATATTCCGATGCTGCTCTCTGATGGTTCCGGAGCCGACATTCAGAAACCTCTCGCACTGGTGGTCAATGGTGGTCTGGTGACTTCGACTCTGTTAACCCTGTTCGTTTTGCCCGTAATCTTCGGTCTGGTAGAAAAATACTTTGCGCCGGCCGATGAACAGGAAATCAGGGCTGCAGCAGATAAAGATTGACTGAGAGAACGTCCGCATTATAGTCCGTTTCTGCTGCAGGCCAATTGCAACTTCAGGCCTGCAGCAGAAACGGCATTTTCACACAGTCGGAGCCTGTATCTGCTCTATATCCTTCTCATATTGGTAGAACTTCGGGAAATAGGTTATAATTATCGCAAAAGCAGTCATTGAGGAGAGATTCTTATTTTTGAATTAAGAAAATTTGTTGCTCCTGAATTCATTTTCGGCCCTGGCGCAATTGGCCTGGTATCTCGTTATACCCGTAATTTTGGCGCGCGCAAGCCGCTCATTGTTACCGATCCTGGCGTAAAAGCAGCCGGGTGGGCTGGAAAGATCATTGATGAATTTGAAAAAGAGCAGATTCCCTACGCGGTTTTTTCTGAAGTCAGCCCGAATCCAAGAGATTTTGAGGTCATGAATGGTGCCGCTTTTTACCGCGAGAGTGGTTGCGATCTTGTAATTGCAGTTGGAGGCGGCTCTCCGATGGATTGCGCCAAAGCTATCGGCATTGTCACCACCAATCATCAAAATGTTCTCGAGTTCGAGGGCGTCGATAATGTCGAAATTCCCGGGCCGCCGCTTATCTGTGTTCCGACCACCGCCGGAACCTCTGCCGATGTTTCGCAGTTTTCGATAATCAACGACAGTGGTCGCAAAGTTAAAATAGCGATCATCAGCAAGACGATGGTTCCTGATGTGGCGCTGATCAGCCCTGAAACTACTTTAACCATGAGCCCGTATCTGACAGCCTGTACCGGCATGGATGCCCTGGTGCATGCGATCGAGGCTATCGTGTCGACCGCAAACTCACCGATAACCGATGTCCACGCATTTGCCGCCATCGGTCTGATTCGCCGCAACCTGGAAAATGTGCTTCTTCGGCCGGACGACCTGGAGCTGAGAAGCAGACTGATGCTGGGCAGCCTCGAAGCCGGCCTGGCTTTTTCCAATGCCAGTCTTGGAGCTGTGCATGCAATGGCTCACAGTCTTGGCGGGCAACTGGATCTGCCACATGGCGAAGCGAATGCCATTCTTCTGAACCATGTAATTGCTTTCAACTATGCTTCTGCATGTGAAAGATATGATGCGGTCGGCGAGGCACTGGGGTTGAAGCTGACCGGCCTGCCCGCCAGTGAACGCCTCAGGCTTATTCTTGAAGACATAAGTGGATTCAAAAAATCTCTGGGTATCACTGCAACTTTGCGTGACAAAGGGGCAAATAAAGACGATATTGGTCACCTGGCCGAGAACGCGCTGAAGGATGCATGCATGGTGACCAACCCCAGATTGGCTTCAAAACGCGATATTGAGGTCATTTATGAAGAAGCCCTCTGATCCGGGTATCCTGCGCGACAAAATAATCGGTCTGGGCGAAAAGTCAATTCGCAAGAGCTATTACCCCGAATTACAGCAGCGGATAAGTGAACTGGAAGTCGCCAATCTGAAACTTCAGGACGAGATCAAAACGCGCGAACAGATGACTGCAAACCAGAAGAAACTTGAAGAACAGCTGCATGCAGTTCAGAAACTGGAATCACTAGGTACTTTGGCTGGTGGCGTGGCGCATGATTTCAACAACATGCTCAATGTCATTCTCGGTCAGGCGGAATTCGCTCTTGAGAAACTGCCTGATCAATCACCGCTGCGAGATAATCTCCTGGAAATCCTGCATGCGGCAAGGCGTTCCTCAGATCTGACCCGTCAGCTGCTGGCTTTTGCCCGTCGGCAACCAATCGCCCCGCAGAAGATCGATTTGAACGCAACGATACAGTCGATGCTGAAAATGCTTGGGCGCTTGATCGGTGAAGGAATCGAGCTGCTCTGGCATCCTCAACCGCAACTTGGATCTGTATGCCTCGATCCTTCTCAGATAGACCAACTGCTAGCAAATCTTGTCGTTAACGCCCGTGATGCGATAGGAAACAAAAACGGCAAAGTTACGATCGAGACTTCTAATCAGGAGTTGAATGCAAACTATTGTGAATCCAGGCCCGGTTGTCATCCTGGAAAGTATATTTGTCTTGCCGTAAGTGATAACGGGAGCGGCATTCATCCTGAAGTGCTGGCGCGTCTTTACGAACCGTTTTTTACCACCAAGGAACCAGGCCGGGGAACCGTTCTTGGTCTGGCAACGGTCTATGGAATCGTTAAGCAGAACGACGGCTTCATTGAGGTTATAACCGAACAGGGCATTGGAACCACTTTTATGATCTTTCTGCCGCAATCTGAGGGTCGCCCGCAAGCAGCAGAAGACCGGGAAAAATGTTCTTTGCCGGCCCAGACCGGAAATTCCGAAACGATTCTGCTGGTTGAAGACGAACCTTCTATAATTCAGATTGCATCAATGATGCTTGAGCGCTGGGGCTACCAGATCCTGGCGGCTTCAACCCCCGATGCAGCAATTGAATTGGCCCGCCAACATCAGGGCGAGATACATCTTCTCATTTCTGATGTTATCCTTCCGGGTATGAACGGTCGCGAACTGGCCAACCGGCTCATTGCTCTGCATCCCGACATGAAATGCATGTTCATGTCAGGATATACCTCCGACATAATCGATTCACACGGGGTTTTCGACACCGGCGTTTTTTTCATCCAGAAACCATTCAACATGGAAGATCTTACCAGCAAAGTTCGGCAAGCTCTGGACTCAGGAAAACCCGAAATGGTGAATTGTGAAGAGACAAAGTAGAGTCGAGCAACGAACCGGCTTATCATCTGGCCAGATATTGATTCTTCAGCCAGACTCCATATTGCAGAGTAATCGTTGAAAAGTTAAGGTTGCCTCGAAGAATCACTTGCAGAGTTGCACCCAAATTCTTTTCGTTAAGCGGCAGCAGATTTTTGTTGTCGCTTTTTCCGTCTCTGCGGCTGTTGCCGGCAATATTTTGCCATTTTGTCTGCAGGAGAAATTTGCCGGTTGATGATGCCGATGAAAATGTCGATAAGATTATCGGGAATTTTATACAAGGAGGGTGTATCGAGTATGAGACCTTGCGAAAATTCAATGGTGCGCTGGGCTAATAAAGGCCCTGAATCTAAGAAAGAAGAAAAGGCTGCCCGGATGATTATCGATCAAGACCTGTTTGCTGATGGTTCATTCGACAAAGATCTCTTGTTGGTAGCGCTTTCTGCCTGAAAATATGGAAGAAATCCGCACAGGAGGCGTTATCATGTATAACGAGAAGCTCCTGGAACACG
>CAZPCO010000401.1:0-3078 GCA_964585025.1 uncultured bacterium
TCGGGCGCTGGCTGGTGACCACGTGCGGGCAGGTGGCGTCGACGATTGCCAGGCCGCGGTCGGAAATTTCCCTGATCTGGCCGGCAGGCATGCCGTGGGCGCGAATGATGATCGTGCCCTCGGTGACCGTGTGCCAGTCTTTAACGGTGCCGACGCCATTCTCGCGCAGATATTCGACAGCCTGCGGGTTATGGATCAGCGGGCCGGAAGTGAAAACCCGGCCCGGCGCTTTGGCGGCCGTCTGCAAGGCAATCTGCATGGCGCGTTTGACACCCATACAGAAACCGGAAGTGCGGGCCAGGATAATTCTAGGCATATGTCAATCTCCGTAGGAGGCTGGAGCCGGCTCGCTGCGGTCACCAAAAACATGGGCGAGGGTAGCGCCGAGCTCCTTTTTCATGTTGATAGAGCGATGATTCTGTAATCTTTTGATGCCGGTCAGCCGGCCTTCAGCATCAAAACTGGCTTCAGCGCAGAACAGGGCGGATGCCGGGTCAAGAAACAGGCCATAGCGCATGTCGTCGAGCAGAACTTTGTGCCCGCCGTCCGGCAGAGCAACGCTGCGGGCGCGCAGCATGTTCGTCGCAAACCATTTGAAAAGGCGCCCGTGCTGGTGCTCGAGAGCCCGGGTCACGAATTCGTCACGGTCGGAATCGACGGTTATTGGCTCGGTCAAAGGCTGTGAAGCAGCCTTTTTGAGATAAGTCACCATGAACCGGTCATTGGCATCGCGACCGACAACCCTGTAGACAACGGTATTCAAAAATGTCGGCATGGCTCTCACTTCGACCGGTGCAAAACCGGCAGCCTGGAATATTTTGCTGCCGCGCTCGATGAGGGTCTGTGAAGTATGCCAGCCGGAAAAGGCGTAGATGCTTGCGGCGGCCAGTGCGATACCCGCAAACGTCTGCATGCGCGCGCTGCCGTTGCGAAAGTAGAGGCCAAGGACAGTAACGATCAGGAGCGGCAGAGAAAAGACAGGATCGATGATCGGCAGAGCGTCGATCGCAAAGCGCCGGTCGCTGAATGGCCAGGCCAGACTGGTGCCGTAGGTGGTGAACCAGTCGATGATCGGGTGGGTGATCAGGCTTAGAAATGCCAGGCCGATCCAGTCGCGTTTGCGTGCGTCTGAGCGCGACAGATAGCGACAGGTGAGCCCGAGAGGAATCGAAAGAAGGATGAGCACAAGAAAGGCATGAGTCGGCCCGCGATGATACTTCAGTGAAGCCCATTCGCCCCAGTAACCGGCAATGATGTCGAAATCAGGCATCAGTCCGATCAGAAAGCCATAGATGGCAGCGCGCCGCCCGAGCTTTTTGTTATAGGCTGCCACTCCGACCGTTGAACCGAGCAGACCTTGTGTGACTATATCCATTTGGTTTTTACCTGTAAGTGCCGTTTATTTTATCACGCCAACCGCCCCGAAGCGATGAAATTAATGTTTTCAACGTCTGAGAACCACGCAGACCGGTGGCAGGAAATGATCAGAAAAAAGACACTGAATGAGTATCATATAATAATAACATAATTGAAAAGTGTCAGTCTGGCAAGCCGGATTCAAATCAGCAATTCTCGGTCAAAAGCTATAGATTTCTATATGAAATTGCGAGGCCACCTCGCGTGCCAAACTGTCAGCAAAAAGCGACCCGTCTGTCAGGCCGGAGCGTGGAGTCGCTAGATTTTGTTTTGCCGGCTGCAATAAATTGAAACTTTATGACCGTGAGTTGCCGTAACTCTGGTATAATCACGAAAGGTGATTATTTCATCACCTCCACTACGCCAGCCGGCGAGGATCAGACAGGCAACTCTACAGGAGGCCAAAAATGGGAGACAAGGGCGGAAAGAAAGATAAGGAAAAGGTCAAGAAACAGGCTGACAAGAAACATGACGACAAGGACAAGGCTGCCAAGGAAAAACAGCCGCAGCAAAAGCCCAAACCTTAAGTTCTGCTGATGCCGGCGCAGAAATCCCCTACAGCACGCTGCAAAGTATTTCTGGGCCGGTTGGTTTTTCAATATTTATAATTCCTGAGCCCCCTTCATGAAAAAATTTCAGGCGGGAGTGGCTCAGTTTTTTTTGCCGCTGCAGATAACCAAAAACGATAGTTCAGTGTTTGTCGATCTGGCCGTCTTTGAGGCAGGCTTCGCGCAGGCGGCGTATGCCTTCGGCGATGCTGACCCTGGGTTCGTAACCCAGGTCGCGGCGGGCGGCATCGATTTTGAACCAGTGTGATGTCGACAATTCGCCTGCAACCCAGCGGGTTATCGGGGGTTCACCTTTAAGTTTTAGCCATTTGAAGGCCTTTTCGCAGATCAGGCCGATGAACCAGGCGACTTTGGGCGAAATGGTAGCGGTCACCGGTGGTATGCCGGCGGCTCCGATGATCAGGTTGGTAATGTCGGCAATCGGCATCGGCTCGCCATTGGTGATAAAATAGGCCCTGCCGGCCGGTGCGCTTCCCGGAGTGAGCTTTTCGGCAGCCAGAATGTGCGCTTCAGCGGCATTGTCGATGTAGACTGTGTCGACAATATTTTTGCCGTCGCCGACGAATTTGAGACGCCCGGCTCTGGCGCGCGAAACCAGGCGCGGCCCGAGATGATTGTCGCCCGGGCCCCAGATCAGATGCGGCCTCAGGGCTACCACTGCCAGTTGCGGTGAATTGGCAATCAGCACCGCCTGCTCGGCCATGCTCTTGGTTTTCGGGTAATAGGCATCATAATGATCAGGGTAGGGCAGGCTTTCGTCGGCTCCGCAGAGGTCGCCATGCGTAAAGACAACGCTTGGCGAACTGGTGTAGATGAGTCTGCCGACCTTATGTTCCTGGCAGGCTCTGATGATGTTCAGAGTTCCCTGATAATTGATGCGCTCATATTCAGAATAGGGCTCTTCGATTCCGGCTTTGGCGGCGGTATGAAAAACGAGGTCGCAGCCGGCAACCGCATTGCTCACCAGCCTGGAATCTGAAATTTCGCCCTGAAAAACCTTGCAGCCGGCTTTGGTCAGGTGCGGGTAATCGCCGCGGCACAGCACCCGAACGTTAACTTCACGTTCGAGAAGCATTTTTACGATAGCACCGCC
>CAZPCO010000401.1:3088-3677 GCA_964585025.1 uncultured bacterium
CCAGAGCTGTAGAACCTGTGAGAGAGAATGCTGTCATAGTTCAGATTCTTCCTTTCAGCTTTTTGGCCGCCCATTCTGAAAGGGTTTCACGGTTGATCTTGGCGTTGTGGCGCACGTCGACCGGAAAACCGGGATGGATGAGAAAATGCTTTATTGGCTTTGTATGCGCGAATTTGGCGCCCAGTTCTTCGAGTTCGCTGATCAATCTGGCGCTGTCGATTTCAGCGGCATCAGGTTCAAGCTCGACGCAGATGACCGGAATGCGCTTGTCCGGGCTGCCGGCACCAACCAGAGCGGTTCTGAATACCTTTGGATGCTGATTGAAAATACGTTCACAGGGAATAGTGAAAAAAGTCTGGTTGCCCGCGACAACCCGGTGTGATTTCCGGCCGCAGAACCACAGGCGGCCAGCGGCATCGAAACGACCGACGTCGCCCATGCGGTGCCAGATTTCATTGCCATCGCGGATTTTGGCGAGCAGGGTATTCTCTGGCCGGCAAAAATACTCGCGGGTGACGATCGGGCCTTTAACGGCTATTTCACCGATCTCACCCTGCTTGAGAACCAGATTTTCAGACCATTCTGGAAT
>CAZPCO010000402.1:0-3669 GCA_964585025.1 uncultured bacterium
GAACTCGAGAAGTGTCGTGCCGTGGCCGAAGATGCTGTGCAGGCTGCCCGGCGTGAGTCGGCACAGGATATCGCCCAGCTTAAGGCTACGATTGCTGAGTTGCGTAATGAGCTCGAACTTGCCGGAATTCAACGGGAGCAGCAGGTACAGCAGGCTCTTGCGAGCAACCAGGATGAAATAATGCAGCTGAAAAAAACTGCCGGTGAATTGCGCAGCAGGCTCGAGACTCTTCTTTTTGAGAAAGATGCGGCAGTGCAGGCGGCAAATGTGGCGGCAGCCGGCGAAATTCAGCAGCTGCGTGCCATGGCAGCAGCTTTGCGTGAGCAGCTCGAAAATGACAAGTTTGCCTGCGAGAATGCGGTGCAGCAGGAAAAACAGCGGGCCGACGCCGAAACCGGGCAGCTGCAGGCGATAATTCAGGCAATGCGCGACGAAATGGAACGTTGGAGAAAACAAAATGAAGGACCGACAGCAGGGTAAAACCGCGGGTGCAAAAGCGACATCAACCGCACGCAGCGGGCAGCTTTCAGTCGATCAGCGAAAACGGCTGCGCGAAGTTGAGCTTCTACTCGATATTTCCCGTAAGATGTCTGCAATGGACTCACTCGATGAAGTACTGAAAGTGCTGGTCGAGCTGTCGACCTCACAGCTGAACGCCGAGCGCGGTACGCTGTTTCTCAACGATCCGAACACCAATGAGCTGTATTCGCGGGTTGCGATGGGTAATTTTACCCGTGAAATCCGCATTTTGAACACCAACGGAATCGCCGGCTACGTTTTCAACAAAGGCGAAGGGCTCATCATTCCAGATGCCTATGCTGACCCGCGCTTCAACAGGAATGTCGATGAACAGACCGGGTTTGTCACCCGCAGCATTCTTTGCGTGCCGATCAAGACTTCCAAGGGCGAAACGATCGCGGTGGCCCAGGTGCTCAACAAGAAAAAGGGCAGGTTCAACCGCAACGACCTGCGTCTGTTCGAGGCGATGATGGAACAGGGGTCGCTGGCTCTGCAGAGCCTGCAGTTTATCGAACGCATGGAAAACGTTCGCCGGCAGGAAATGGAATTCATCAACATCGTTTCGGAAATGACGTCGGATATCAAACTGGGTTCGCTTCTTCAGAAGGTCATGGGAGAAGCCACCAACATGCTCAATGCTGAGCGCTCGACGCTGTTTCTGCATGATGAAAAAACCGACGAACTCTGGTCTGAAGTCGGTCAGGGTCTTGAATCCGCTCAGATCAGACTGCCCAGCCATGCGGGTATTGCCGGGGCGGTTTTCAAATCGAGCAAAACCATCAATATTCCATATGCCTACGCCGATTTGCGTTTCAATCCAACTTTTGATAAAAAGACCGGCTTTTTTACCCGCTCGATTCTTTGTGTTCCGGTCGTTAACAAGCATGGCCGCACCATTGGTGTCACACAGGTGCTGAACAAACGCGGCGGGCCTTTTTCCCAGGAAGACGAGGCACGGCTGAGAGCCTTTACTGCGCAGGTTTCGATCGCGCTCGAAAACGCCAAGCTGTTCGCCGATGTGCAGGCGATGAAGAATTACAACGAAGCGATGCTTGAATCGATGAGCAACGGCCTGATCACTCTCGATGCCGTCGGCAAGATCGCCACCTGTAACGCTGCCTGCTTGAGAATTCTCAAAGTGCCGCAGAATGCCATTTTGAATCGAAATGTCGCCGATTTTTTCAGCGGCGAAAACGACTGGATCCTTGAAAAGCTGCGTCTGGTCAACGAAACCCAGAAGCAGCAGACTTCGGTCGATGCCCCTCTGAAGGTCGGTGAAGAAAAGCTCGCGGTCAATCTGACGGTTCAATCGCTGCTGAATATCGACCAGAAGCGCATCGGCTCCATGATTGTCATCGAGGATATCAGTAACGAAAAGCGCCTTAAATCGACGATGTCGCGCTACATGGACCCGGCGATTGCCGATCGCCTGCTCGCTACCGGCACTGAGCTGCTTGGCGGGTCGAATGTCGAGTGCACGGTTTTCTTTTCTGACATAAGAGGCTTCACGACCCTGACTGAACAGCTTGGCGCTCAGGGTACCGTAACCCTGCTCAACGAGTATTTCACCCTGATGGTCGACTGTATTCAGCAGGAGGGGGGCATGCTCGACAAGTTTATCGGCGATGCGATCATGGCCGCCTTCGGTATTCCGGTTGCCCACGAAGATGACGCTGACCGGGCGGTGCGGGCAGCGATCGCGATGATGGAAACGCTGAATCGATGGAACCGCCAGCGGACTTCCGAAGGCCGGCTTCCTGTGAACATCGGCGTCGGGTTGAACACTGACACGGTGGTGTCCGGTAACATCGGTTCGAGCAAACGTATGGATTTCACGATCATCGGCGATGGTGTTAACCTCGCGGCCCGCCTTGAATCTGCATGCAAACAGTATGGCACAAAAATACTGGTCAGCGAGTTCACGATGCGCAAGCTGAAAGGCACTTACCGCGAGAGAGAAATCGACCTCGTGGTGGTCAAGGGCAAAACGAAACCGGTCTCGATTCATGAGATTCTTGCCTATCATACCCGCGAAAGCTTTCCTGGCATTGGCGAAGTGCTTGGCAAGTTCAAAGACGGGCTGTCGGCATACCGTGCCCGCAAATGGGATGCCGCGATCAGACTGTTTTCAGACTGTCTGGCCATCAACCCCAACGACAAGCCCAGTATGATTTACGTTGAGCGGGCCAGGCATCTGAAAGAAAATCCGCCACCCGATGACTGGTCTGGCGTCTGGATCATGGAATCTAAATAACTCCAGTCTGCGCAAAAACGCCGTTTTCAGACACTTCTGCGCTTTTCTGACCGGTTCGCCGGCGCGCAACCGGCGAACTTATACCTCAGACCTCGATCTGGTGGCTGTTTTCGCTCAGTGTCAAAGTGTCTGCAGAGAGTCTGTTTTGACAGCTTTCCAAAGATCAGGCAGAGTGATTATAATACTGGATGTTCAATATTTGCCGGATTGAAGGAGAGCCCCCATGATCAAATCAGGCTTTCGGTCGAACAGCTGTTCTCACCGCCCGTTACTTTTCATCCTTTGCCTTCTGGTTGCTTGCCTTGGGCTGGTAAGCCCCATCTACGGCGAGTATGCCGAAACGCAACTGAATTTCGAAATCCGTC
This sequence comes from uncultured bacterium, assembly GCA_964585025.1. Taxonomy (GTDB): domain Bacteria; phylum Muiribacteriota; class Ozemobacteria; order Ozemobacterales; family Ozemobacteraceae; genus Rifleibacterium. Next base: position 3,139 of record CAZPCO010000402.1, read on the forward strand.
TGCCTGATAACCTGCCGCCGTCGGCAAAGCTGTTCATCACCGGCAATCATCACGCGCTCGGCGATTGGGACCCAGGACTGATCGAGATCCCGCGTCTCGGCAACCGGGCCAACTGGTCGGTTGCCCTGCCCCCTGATTACGTGCTGCAGTTCAAGTTCACTCTCGGTGACTGGGGCCATGTCGAAGCGGCCGTCGATGGTTCGGAAATCGCCAATCGGGTTTTGCCGGTTCCGCGCGGCCAGACGACGCTGCGGGTGGCGGTATCCGGTTTCAAATCTCCCGGCTCGCCAACTGAGCCGAGGCCTTGCACCATTGTCGGAAACGTCCGCGTCCACAAAGATTTCCCCAGTCGGAGCCTCGCAGCGAGAACTCTCTGGGTGTATCTGCCGCCGGGATATGATCAGGAAGCGGAGCGGCGCTACCCCGTTATCTACATGCACGATGGCAACAACTGTTTTGACGCGGCAACCTCTTTCAATGGCCAGGAATGGAAAGTCGATGAAACCTTTGAGGCAGGCATCGCCAGCGGGA
>CAZPCO010000403.1:0-3644 GCA_964585025.1 uncultured bacterium
CAATCTGCCATTTCTCATGATAGTCATTACCCTGCTGCAGCTTTTTACTTCTCCGTTCGAGAATCAGGTGAGTCAGTTGATGGAAAGACAGGCAGACCGGGTGTCTCTCGAATTGACCGGGCTCAATGAAATATACAAAGATGCTCAGATCAGGCTGGCTCGCGATAACCGCTCTGATCTGCTGCCGCACCCGCTAAGGGTTTTCTGGCTCTATTCCCATCCGCCTGCTCTTGACAGAATCAGAGCGGCCGACCTGAAATAAAAAACCGCGGCCCGGCCATGGCGGCCGGCCGCGGTCTTTTGTCGGTTCAGATAATGCTTTCCTGGCCGTTCAATGAAAGAATCAGGCTGCTGACATCAAATTCCTTTTTGAAGCGGTTGGAAAAGTCTACGATTTTTACTACCTGCTGATTGAGGTTCCATTTGGAGGTGTGGCCGGTCAGAATGTGGTAGAGACAACCCTGACGGGTTACCGGTCCGAGAACTTCGACTTTTTTCAGGCTCTGGGAAAACTCGCTGACACCGCTTTCGATCCAGCGTTTTGCCAGACCGGCTCTGGCCGGTTCATCATCGAAAGTTGGCAGGAAAAGCCCGATAGTCTGGTCGAAGAGGATCTTGAGTGACTGCTGGCTGCATACCTTGCTCAGGGCGTGATTGACATCTTTCTGCACCAGCAGTTCGCTTTCAGGTTCGCGTTTGCCCTTGAGTTCTTTGCAGAAGGGAATTTCGAAGCTGATGCGTTCGAGATCTTTTTCAGTGATCAGGCTTTCCTGGGTTCGGTCATCGGTCATATGATTGACCCCGAAGATGATCTTTTCGGGTGGCACCTTCCAGCCGCGCCGGGTTTCGTCGAAATGATCCATCAGACCGGAGACCGAAACATTCTTGCTCGATATCAGATAGACGATCTTGTCGCAGTTCTGCACGATTTCCTTGGTAACTTTGGTGAACATCGAACTTGAATCGACGACAACGTATTCATAATGTTCCATTACCGTCTGCATCAACGAGAAAGTATGGAATTCCTTGAGGCGGACATCGGTCAGACCGTTTTCCTGAGGCAAAAGAGTCAGCAGGCCGCATTTCGATTTGACGACATATTTTTTCAGATCGGTGATTTTTTCGCGGTCGATAAGCTCATCGATGATTCGCGAATGCTCTTCGACGCCAAGATTTCTGGCAACACGATCATCACGCAGATTCGGGTCGTAAAGCAGTACATCGCAGCCAAGCTCTTTCTGCATGGCCATGGCAAGGTTTCTGGCGAAAAGACTTTTGCCCGAGGAAGTGTCTGGCCCGAGAACGGCGTATACATTGTGCATCTTCGTCTGGGCTGAACCGATATTGGTTTTCGACAGGCGGTTGCAGAGAGTTCTGATGATGCTCAAAGATACGCCAGGACTTGTTTTCAACAGGGTGTGAAAGCTTTCTTTCTTCAGTCTGATCACTTCGGTTTCGGCAAGAGCGACTGCGGAAGCGGTACGTGGTTCTTCGGTCAGCAGTGCCATTTCTCCAAAATACTCACCGAGTTTGAGATGGGTCAGAATTTTGCGCCCGCCTTTGCCATCATCGCAGAAAATCTGGACAATGCCCGATTTGATGATAAACATCGAATCTGCCTGCTGCCCTTCTTTGCAGATAAAGGCGTCTCTGACAAAATTCACGACTTCCGCCTGCTGGCTGACATTGCGGAGTTCTTCATCTGAAAGCTCTGAAAATAGAGATACTGCTTTGAGAAAATCGGTCTGAACCATGGTCACTCCTCTGATTGTATCTATCGAAAAGCTCTAGGTGCCGGCGTTCATCCGGTCCGAAAAAGGGTCCTGGGTGCGATACTGCAGGGCTTCAGCCACATGGGTGGTGCGAATGTCCTTTGTGTGTTCAAGGTCGGCGATGGTGCGGGCAATACGAATCACTTTATCATATCCGCGTGCCGACATGGCAAACTTTCTCGCGGCATTGACCAGAAGCGATTGCGCCTCAGGCCTCAAGTTGCAGATATCGCCGAGGCATCTGCCGGGAATATGGGCGTTGAGATAACTGCCAGCCTGGATGTTGCGCTGCCTCTGGAGTTGCCGGGCAGCTATCACCCGTTCTCTGACGGCAGCAGATTTTTCCCCTTCAGGTTTTGCGGCCAGTTCTTCAGGTTTGAGCCGCGGAACCTGAATCTGCAGGTCGATACGGTCGAGCAGTGGCCCGGAAAGTTTCTGGCGGTATTTGGCCAGCTGGCCGCTGCTGCAGACGCATTCCCGGTCAGGGTCGGTCGAGAAACCGCATGGGCATGGGTTCATGGCTGCCGCGAAAAGAAACATGGCAGGAAACTGGCAGGTCTGCGAGGCGCGGGAAATTGAAACCGTGCCGGAGGTAAGTGGTTCACGCAGCACTTCCAGAACGGTTTTTCTGAATTCAGGCAGTTCATCGAGAAACAGCACTCCATGGTGGGCGAGAGATACTTCGCCGGGAGAGGGCACGCGCCCGCCTCCGACAAGGGCGACATCAGAAATCGTATGATGCGGATCTCTGAATGGGCGGTGCCGGATCAGTCCGGAGCCGGCTGTAAGCAAACCTTTGATACTGTAAATGCGCGTTACGTCGAGAGCTTCGACGAATTCAAGCGGTGGCATGATCGAAGGCAGGGCCCGGGCCAGCAGAGTTTTTCCGGAGCCCGGGGGGCCGGAAAGAATGATATTATGACCACCGGCGGCAGCGATTTCAAGGGCTCGCCGTGCTGTTGTCTGACCCTTTATTGAAGATATGTCGACAAAATCAAATGGCTCGCTGTGCGCTTCTGCATGGTCAGGCTGGCGCAGTTCGGGGGTGACGGGGGCTTTTCCCGAAAAGGCTTCGATCAGTTCAGCGAGAGTCGAATAGGCGACGACTTCCAGTTCTGGAACGACAAGGGCTTCTTTGATGTTTTCGCGCGGGATCACGATGCCTTTGAGGCCGTATTGAAGAGCCATAAGGGCCACCGGCAATACGGCCCGGGTATGCCTTATGTCACCGTTCAGGCTCAATTCTCCGACAAACAGATAGTTGCGCACTGCCTCTGCCGGAATTTTGTTCAGAGAAACAAGTATGGACACGGCTATGGGTAGATCGAGGCCAGAGCCTTCCTTGCGTTGATCAGCGGGGGCCAGATTCACGATGATGCGGCCCGGTGGGAGAGTGCAGCCGGAATTTTTCATTGCGGTGCGTATGCGTTGGCGTGACTCGGAGACGGAAGTATCTGGAAGTCCAACCAGATCGAACCCGGGTAATCCGCCGGTAATATCCGTTTCTACCGAAACCGGCAATGCCTCGAAGCCATTGATTGTGGCGGCAGTTATTTTAGAAAACATTGCATGATGCTCAGTCACTTGATTGTTTATGTCGATAAGATATTGTATCATAGTTTAAACTAAAGCAGTAAACTGAGGATGCCAATGTCAGGAGAACCAAAAGCTACTACATCCCCGGCCGCCGATGCTGTCTTCTTTACCGACGCCCAGAAGGATTTCAACTCGGCGTTTGAGGATGCTCTGCTGCTGGAACGGTTTGAAGCTGCAAATGCTCAGCTTGAAGAGCTGAAAAAGCAGTTCGGGGAAACCGCTACCTACTTTTACCGGCTGGCGAGACTATATGAAAAGCAGGGCAAAATGAAAGAT
>CAZPCO010000404.1:0-3628 GCA_964585025.1 uncultured bacterium
ATTTCAAAAGACACGGGAAGTGGTTGCCAGTCAGCCACCAGTGAGCCAATGAAAGCTGAAAAGCCACAACCGGAACCGGCAATTACCGCTCAGATGCCTGCCGAAGAAGCCATTTCCGACGACAACGGGCAGACTCAAACGGCCGCAGATGCAAGTTCAGCGTTGTTTCCGTGGGGCAGCACCATGACCGCCCTGCTGGTAATTTTTCTTGGCTATAAGGCCGGCTTTATCAGCGCACCGGTCTTTTTCTATCTGATTCCGGGTCTGCTGGCGTTTTTTGGCATCTACAGCGTTTATCTGCCGATTCCAGAAAGCCGCGACAATGCAGATGGCCTGAATAAAGCCACCATGGTTGCCATGCTGGCCTTCATCTTTTATGGCCTTTTCAACAACAGCCTTTCGATAGTTCCCCTGTCAGCTTTCATGATTCTGATTTTCGGTCTGCATTTTTCATGCTGCCAGCGCGACCTTGTCTGGAAGAGGCAATTTCGGCTTGCTTCAATCATTTTTGCCGTGTTTCCGGTGGCCTATGTATTCTGTGCCTACAATTTTCAGACCGCCCATCACCTTGAGCAGATAAACCTCTGGCAAGGCCAGCTGCAGTTGAATACAAATCCCGTCGAGGCGCAACAGGCATTTGAAACCGCGATCAGATCGAACTCTCAATCTCTGAAAGCATATTATGGCCTGGCAATAAGTCTTGAGAAGCAGAATCGCAGCGAAGAAACCCAGGAGGTGCTGAAAAGGCTGGATTCAATTGTTCCAAACGCTTTCAATACCCATTATGAACTCGCCCGCATCATGCTTGCCCGGCAACAGCTTCTTGAAGCCCACCGACATGCACTGAAAAGCCTGGACTGGGATAAAGCGCCGCGTTCTTATGAACTGCTCGGCACGATTCTTCTGGTGGAAGGCCTTACAAGCGAGGCTGAAAAGGTGTTCAGCGAAGGCCTTTCAGTTTTCCCCGGAAACACAATTGAACGTGAAGCATCGGACCGCATCAGGCTGAATCTGGCTGCAATGGCCTCAGAGCGGGGTGATTTCGGCAGAACAGGGCTCCTGATCAGCCAGATTACCACAAGCGTAAAAAACGATGTGAATTGTCTTTATATGAGCGGAATGCTGCTGGCACGGGAAAAGAAATACCAGGAAGCACTGACCGTTTTTGAAAAGGCTCTGGCAACATACCCTGAAAACCCGCGACTGATGAATGCCATCGGCTTCATTCTCTGCGAACAGAACCAGAATCTAGAGCGCGCCGAAAATCTTCTCGAAACTTCTTACCAAATGGTTAAAAGCCGCAACCCGGTCGACCTGGCCGATCTGCTGATGGTTACCCACAGCCTCGGAAAACTTTACTGGAAACAGAACCGCTTGAAAGAAGCCGGCGAGCTTTTGAAAATTGCCTGGGAACAGTCACCCGAAGACTGGGTGCTGCTGCGTGAAGAGCGCCGTCTTGATTATGAAGAATTTTGCAAAGCAGCCGGCATGCCAAAATGATCAGCATTCATTTATCAGGGCTTCTGCTCGCCATAATACTGCTTATCGGCATTCTCTTTTTTTCAAGTCTCGTTCAGAACAGACAGAAAACAGCCCGATGCGAACAAATTCATTCTGTCTTTTTCGAAGAAAACGATTTTCCCACCGCGATCATCGACCGGGATATGAGAATCTGCTTTACCAACCAGAATTTCCGCAAGGCTTTCAGCAATTTCGCCAGTCTGAGTTCGTTCAATGAACTGCTTAGCTCCCCACCCTTTTCAGAAGCCCTGGGCCTTGGCAATCTGCTGAATGAATACCAGACGACTGGCAAGCTTCCTGATAGACCTCTGTTTATCGGAAAAGGAACTAATCAGGAAAGCACAAACTCCGTTGCTTACGTCATGCTGCGCAACCTTTCGATAACCACTCCAGACAGCAGACAATATCTGGTTATAACCCTGATAAACTCTGACTATATCAACTCACTTCTCCAGGAGCTCACCAGACAGGTCGCTCTTTCAGAAAGCAACCTGAAGAAACTTGAAGAACTCGACCGGCTGAAGTCAGAATTTCTGGCCACCCTGAGTCATGAACTGAAAACACCTCTTGTCTCAATCAAAGGCTATCTTGACCTCATGGCCACCCAGAAAATGGGCCCACTTACTGAAAAACAGGAAAAAGCCATCAGAGTCTCGCTGAAAAACACCTCGCATCTCAACAACCTGATATCGTCGATTCTCAATTTTGCCCGCATGGAAGCAGGCAAGTTAAAATTTGACCGAGTCAATCAAAAGCTTGCGCCTCTGATCAACGATATAATCGATTCATTGAAACCACTGGCCGAAAGCCAGCACATCACTCTGGTATTCGAAACCGGCGCGCCGATGCCTTCGGTATGTATCGACGGCGACCTGATTCATCGGGTACTGTCAAACCTGATCGAGAATTCGATCAAGTTTTCGCCGCCTGATTCAACGGTAGTCGTTCGCGCCCGGCAGGTGAATGAAGACCAGATAAGAGTTGAAGTTGCGGACAGTGGTTGCGGCATTCCAGCCGACAAAATTGAATTCATCAAAGCGCCATTTTATCAGGCCGACAAATCCGACACCCGCCCAACCGGTGGTCTCGGGCTCGGCCTCGCCATTGCCGAAAAGATTCTCATCGGGCACGGCACGACCCTGGAAATCGAATCGTCTGAAGGCAAAGGCACAATCTGCAGTTTTTTACTGCGCACTGCTGGGCCGGGCCCATCCTGACCAGGCTCTATTCTTCCATTCCCGATCTGGCCATGTTCAGCTCTTTGAGCTTCAGGTAAAGATTTTTTCTGTGCATACCCGCCATCCTGGCTGCCTCAGAAATATTCCCTGCTGATTTTTCAAGTAATCCCTCAAAGTATTTTCTTTCAAAGGTCTTGATAAGAATATCTTTGGCTTCTTTGTATTGCATGGCCAGCATGCCTTCTTCGATGAATTTTTCATTTTCAAGTTTTGATCTGAGATGAAAGCGGCTTGAATCGTTCTGAAACACACTTTCGTCTTCAAGAATAATTACTTTTTCAATGAGATTCTGCAGCTCACGCACGTTGCCTGGCCAGCTGTATTGCATAAGTTTACCCATAAACTGGTCTGAAAACTGGTTCTGCTTGCGGTTCAGCTTTTCACAGTATTTTCTGGCAAACGCTTCGACCAGAGCAGGAATGTCTCCCAGACGGTCGCGAAGAGGTGGCAGATGAATATTGATTACATTCAGCCGGTAAAAAAGATCTTCGCGAAATGAGCCTTCGTTGATGCCCTGGATCAGATCACGGTTGGTGGCAGTTATCACCCGGGTATCGACGGAAATGGTCTGATTGCCGCCGATTCTTTCAAATTCACGTTCCTGAAGAATACGCAGCAGCTTGGTTTGTGTAGCCATGCTCATTTCACCGATCTCATCGAGAAAAATCGTTCCGGAGTCGGCGATTTCAAATTTCCCAAGGCGACGGTTCAAAGCGCCAGTGAAGGCACCGCGCTCGTATCCGAAAAGTTCGCTTTCAATGAGGTTTTCAGGCAAAGCGGCACAATTCACCCTGATAAATGGCCGGTTTTTACGCGGACTGAGGCTGTGCAGAGCGTTTGCGACCAGTTCCTTGCCTGTGCCTGATTCG
>CAZPCO010000405.1:0-3617 GCA_964585025.1 uncultured bacterium
TAACGGGTCGTCATCACGATTACGCCCGGTTTCATTGTCTGCACGACTCTGTTGTCGTGGTTCGTCCTGGGCTTCTTCGCGTGGAGGGTTCTTTTCGTTGATCGCAGCCAGAAGCCTTTCTGACTCCTCGACGGTGATTTTTCCTTCGGCCAGCATGTTCAGTATCATTTTTCGCGCTTCAGACATGTTTTCCTCCATACCCGGACTTTATATTTACAGGTACATAATAAACGCAGCCGCAAAAAACTGCAACCGGCGACAAAGCTGGGTCAGATCTGGCTGGCTGCGATACTCAGGCCAAATTCAGCAGTGAACCTTTCGGTGACGCAGGCTGTTGCCTGCCCGGAAATATCGCAACCAAGCCAGCGCCGCTGCAGTTGTTCGGCTGCAATCAGAGTGGTGCCACTGCCGCAGCAGAAGTCGCCGACAAGTTCGCCGGGATTGCTGAGAGCCAGAATCAGACGCTGCAAAAGGGCAAGTGGTTTCTGCGTCGGGTAACCGATTCTTTCATGAGACATCGGGTTGATGATAGGAATGTCCCATACATCGTCAACCGGGGTCCCGCGTGGGTCAGGCAGATATTTACGACCGCTGGCGGCAACGATGCCGCCCTTTGCGTAGCCTGAGGTCGGCTTGTAAGGAACCCGCACCGCATCGATATTAAATACCGGTGTTTTCCCCCGGCTATACCAGAGCAGCGTATCGTGTTTACATGAAAATCGCCGCTTTGAACGGCCACCGCCGGTATAATGCCAGATGATTTCATTAATGAAACCGCTGCGGCCGAAAATCTGGTCCAGCATGACTCTGGCGTAATGCGCGGTGCGATAATCCAGATGAAGAACCAGGCTGCCGTCGCTGCATAATAGCGGAAAAATTGCTGTGAGTCTTTGCTGCAGCCAGGGAAGATAACTGTCCAGTTCCCCTTCCCAGCGGTCGTCGTAACTGAGACCCTCCCTGGTTCCTACCTGTTCGCGGCCGGTTAAAAACGGCGGGTCGAGATATATAAGCCTGAAAGTGCCGTGAGTAAGTAAAGAGGCGACATGCAGCATGTCGCCTCTGATAAGTTGCCTGTTTTTGTCAGCAATTGCCAAGTTTGCGGGCCAAAAATTCCTGCAGAGCATCGATTTTAACGCGTTCCTGGGCCATTGTATCGCGGTCGCGCACAGTTACCGACTGATCCTCAAGAGTGTCAAAGTCTACGGTGACGCAAAAGGGCGTGCCGATTTCATCCTGTCGGCGATAGAGTTTGCCGATACCGGCTGTATCATCATAAACGGTGCGCCAGCCGCTTTTCTTCATCAGGTTGTTCTTGATGGCCATTGCAGTGCTGCGTATGCCTTCATGGTTCTTCTTCAACGGCAGAACGGCGACCTTGATCGGGGCCAGTTCAGGATGCAGCCTGAGAACGATGCGCTGACCGTCATTGACCGTTTCTTCAAAGTATGAATCCATGAGGAACGCCAGAGTGGCGCGGTCGACACCCGCAGAAGGTTCGACGACGTAAGGCAGGATGTGCTGATTGGTTTCGTGATCGAAATAGGTGAGTTTGTTGACGGCGTGAGCATTCGGAATCTCGCGTCCATCGGCCAGCACGAGTTTGCCACCCTTGGTGTGGCAGGTCAGGTCAAAATCGGTGCGGTTGGCAATTCCTTCGACTTCGTCGAACTGCTTGTTCTCGTCTTCACGTTCAGGGAAAAAGCGATAAAGCAGGTCGACGGTGGCCTTGGCGTAGTGAGCCAGTTCTTCTTTTTTCTGTTCGTATTTGCGCAGGTTTTCCGGCTTGATTCCAAGCTCTGTATACCAGTTATAGCGACTTTCGACCCACTTGCTATGCCATTCTTCGTCAGTCCCGGGTTTGACGAAAAATTCGATTTCCATCTGTTCGAATTCACGCACTCTGAAAATGAAGTTGCGCGGTGTGATTTCGTTACGATATGACTTGCCGATCTGGGCAATGCCGAAAGGCAGTTTGCGGTTAGTCGAATCGAGAACGTTTTTGAAGTTAACGAAAATACCCTGGGCTGTTTCAGGGCGCAGATAGGCGGCGTTATTTTCGTCGGCAACCGGGCCACAGGTCGTTTTGAACATCAGATTGAACGGGCGTGGCTCAGTGAGATCGTGTTTGTCGCCTTCTGAACACTTTTCGTTCGGATCGACCTGATCGGCTCTGAATCTTTTTTTGCACTTGCGGCAATCAACCATGGGATCGGAAAAGGTGTCTTCATGCCCTGAGTATTTGAAAACCAGGCGGTTCATGAGAATTGCACAGTCAAGGCCTTCCATGTCGTCGCGTTCATAAACGACACGACGCCACCAGGCACGTTTAACGTTGTTTTTCAGTTCGACGCCGAGAGGGCCGTAGTCCCAGGTGCCCTGCAGACCGCCATACTGGTCGCTGCCCTGAAAAATGAAACCACGGCGTTTGCACAATGAAATGATTTTTTCGAGATCTACCATCTGTTTCTCCCGTCGACGACAAAAAATTTGGATTGGCGAAACTGTTTGCGAGGCAATTATAAGTGCTTGTCATGCAAAAATCAATATTGTCGCCTATTGCACTGCGATTTTTGCTGCAGCCTTGCCGGTAATATGGTGGTATAATCTGACCATCATGAATCAGAAAAATTCCCGCAAACCAGTTGTCTGTATTTTTTGTTCTTCGAGCGCTGACGTTTCTGAGAAAATCAGGGTCGGTGCCGCCGAATTTGCGAAGCTGCTCGCCGAAAACCATTTTTCGGTTCTCTATGGTGGCACCACCTGTGGTCTGATGAAGGTTGTCGCCGATGCCCACAAGGCGGCCGGAGGGCAGTTGATCGGTATAATTCCAGAATATATGATCGAAAAGGGAATTCAGCACCCTGATCTCGATGAACTGCATCGCGTCGCCGATCTGCGGCCACGCAAGCAGGCAATGCTCGAAAAATCTGATTATATCGTAGCGTTGCCCGGTGGCATAGGCACCTACGACGAATTTTTCGATCTTCTCACCATGAAGCAGCTCGGTCGCCACAATCGACCGATGTATCTGCTCAATCTCGACAACTATTTTGCCCCGCTGCTGGCTCTATTACAGCATGGCATCGCACAGAAAACCATCAAAGCTGAACATCTGGGCCTGTTCAGAGTCGCTGATCATCCCGAAGAACTCATGAAAATGATTGCTGCCCACCATTCACTCCAGGTTTGCCATTGATTCAGGGCAGTGCTACAAGCATGCCGGCATCGAGGTCTGAGAGCCTGGCCGGCTGATATCCCCGGGCAATGATGTGCTGCAGTATCTGGTCGAGTGCTTTAGCACCGTTACGGCTGCCAAGGTGCATAAGGATCACTGAGTTGCGTCGCAGTTTGCTTTTAACCCGTTCAATAATTCGACTGACCGGATCTTCGCGCCAGTCTATCGTGTCTATATGCCAGTAAACCGGCCGGTAACCCAGATTTTCGACAATGGCCTCGACGCGCCGGTTCTGATGTCCGAAGGGAAATCTGAAAAATGGCGCACCGTGGCGACCGAAAGCTTTTTGAAATGCTTCTTCTGCTGCTTCGATTTCGGCAGCAATCTTCTCAGCACCAAAGTTTTTCATGTCCGGATGACTCATGCTGTGGTTGGCGATTTC